>NZ_JBEXCV010000028.1:0-71746 GCF_040605455.1 Embleya sp. NPDC005575
CCCTGCGGCACGTCGTGCTTGCGAGGTCAGCCGAGCAGGCCGCCCAGCGGCCTGCCGCCGCTGCCGGCGGGCCGGGGCGCGCCACCGGAGGAACCGGCGGTCGAGCCCGTGGAGCCGGCCGACCCGGCGACCGACGTCGAGGGACGGGCCGACTTCTTCTCCGTGCCACCCTCGGGCGAGGCCGACCTGGCCGCGCCCGTGCCGGTTTTGCCGGTGGGCGAGGGCGTGCTCGTCGCGCGCGGCGCGCTCTGCGGCTGCGCGTTCTCCCGGCCCGGCACGGGCGCCGTCGAGGGCTCGGTCACCGGCGGACGCGGCTGGGTGGCCACCGCACCGCCGTGCTGCCCGGCCTCGGGAGCGAGCGGGGCGGTGGAGGCGGCGGGCTGCTCCAGGTCGCCGACCCGCCCGGTGTCCGACTCGTCGAGATGCCGGTGACCGCCGCCGAGCAACGAGCCCGCGAGCAGCGTCGTGCCGACCCCCGCGCAGGCGAGCATCGAGCCGTAGCCGAGCTTGCGTCGCCGGGCCCGCACCGGCGTGATGATCGGACCGCGCCAGGTGCGCAGCGACAACCACGCGTCCGCCGAGTACATCGGCGCTCCCGCCAGCGCCAGCGGGCTGAACGCGGCCAGGAACACCACGTAGGGCGCGTGATAGGGCGAGGACCCGGTGCCCACCGCGATCAGCACGCCCAGCGACAGCAGCATGCCGAGCAGGCCCACGAGCCGGGTCCACAGCCCCAGCACGATCGCGAAGCCGACCACCACCTGCCCGAAGGCGAACAGCAGGCCGGCCCCGATCGCGTGGTCGGCGGCCAGGTCCATCACGGACGGCGACAGACTGCCGTCGCGCAGCACCCCGATCCGATGCCCGAACGAGTCGGTCGAGCTCGGATCCAGGAAGCCCGGCGCGTAGAGCTTGCGCAGCCCCTCGACGAGGAATGCCCCGCCCAGGAACAGCCGCAGCGGCAACAGCACCGTGCCGCCCTGGAGGGTCGCCCGGCGCCCGTGCGCGGGCACCGGCGTCGCGGTGCCGTCCCGCTCGCGCCCGGCGCCCGGGTCGCGACGCGCGGGCGGCACCCGCCGCCGGGGTGCGTCGTCCCGGATCACCGGCAGTCGCGTGGTGGCGTCGTCCGCCGGCCCACGCACTCCGGGCACGGGTTTGCCGGTGCCGCCGGTTCCGGGACCGGCGATCACCACCCGCAGGGTCTTCGAGGGGGTGGCGACCGACGCCGGATCGCCGGGGTCGCGCACCGCCGAGGGCGAGGGCAACAGCCCGACAGCACCGCCGAAGCTGCCTTCCGTTCTGGTGTCCACGCATCAATAACCGCGCGAGGTCCCCCGAGGATGCGGTCCTTCGCGTATTACCCGATGCGGGCCCGCTCAGCCCCCGCGCGGCGCTACACTGCGCGGCGCCTGGCCACCTCGTAGAGCACGATGCTCGCCGCGACACCGGCGTTGAGCGACTCGTTGCCGCCCGCCATCGGGATCCGCACGGTGATGTCACAGGTCTCCTGGACCAGCCGGCCCAGGCCCTTGCCCTCGGAACCGACGACCACCACGATCGGGTCGGTCGCCGCCGCCAACTCCTCCAGCGAGATGTCCCCGTCGGCGGCGAGGCCGACCACGGTCAGGCCCGCCTTCTTGTAGGCCTCCAGGGCGCGGGTGAGGTTGGCCGCCCGGGCCACCGGCACCCGCGTGGCCGCACCCGCCGAGGACTTCCAGGCGCCCGCGGTCATCCCGGCCGCACGCCGCTCCGGTACGACCACGCCGTGGCCGCCGAAGGCCGCCGCGGAGCGGATCACCGCCCCGAGGTTGCGCGGGTCGGTGACGCTGTCGAGCGCCACGATGATCGGCGTCTCGCCCCGGTCGTGCGCCTCGACCACCAGGTCGTCCGGATGCGCGTACTCGTACGGCGGCATCTGCAGGACCAGGCCCTGGTGGATCGCGCCGTCGGTCATCCGGTCCAGTTCGGGACGCGGGATCTCCATCAGCGGGATGCCCCGGACGTTGGCGATCTTCATCGCCTCGCGCACCCGGTCGTCGCTGTCGATGTACTGCGCGATGAACAGCGACGTGGCCGGCGCGTCGGCGCGCAGCACCTCGAGCACCGAGTTGCGGCCCGCGACCAGCTCGTTCGAGCTCTTGCCGCCGCGCCCGGGACGGCCACCGGGGGCTCGTCGAGCGGCCGGCGTCGCGGCCTTGCGCTTGGCGGCGGCGTTGGCGGCGCGCTGCTTGGCATGCCCCTTGCGCATCTCCGCGGGCGGCGTCGGCCCCTTGCCCTTGAGCGCCCGGCGGCTGTGCCCACCAGTACCGACCGAGGGCCCCTTCTTGCTTCCCTCGTTGCGCTTGTTACGGCGCTCCGTGTTGCCGGCCATGACGGGTACATCCCTTCGTTGCGATCCCCGGCCGCTCCGGAGGGCGACCGCACTACAACCGTACGGCCGGCCCGCCACCTCGTGGCGATCCGGCCGTACGGCACGTTCTCGTCGGGCGCTGGGGCCCTTGCGGACTCAGTCCCGGTGCAGCGTCCACCGGGGGCCGTTGGGGGTGTCCTCCACCACGATCCCGGCGGCCGTGAGGCTGTCCCGGACCGCGTCCGCCGCGGCGTAGTCCTTGCGGGCCCGCGCCGCCTCGCGCTGCTGGAGGGCGAGCTTGACCAGGTGGTCGACCACCCCGCGCAGCTCGTCCGAACGGCCGGCCGAGGCGCCCGCCGTCCACTGCTCCGACAGCGGGTCCATGCCGAGCACACCCAGCATCGCCCGGACGTCCGCCGCATGCCGCACGACGGCGTCCTTGTCACCCGCCGCCAGTGCGGTGTTTCCGTCGCGCACGGTGTTGTGCACGACCGCCATCGCCTGCGGCACGCCCAGGTCGTCGTCCATCGCCGCCGCGAACACCGCCGGCACCCGCGCCGCCGGTTCGATCGCCCCGGTCTGCTCGCCCGCGCGCTCCAGGAATCCCTCGATCCGCCCGAACGAGACCTCGGCCTCGCGCAGGGCCTCCTCGCTGTACTCGATCATCGACCGGTAGTGCGGGGTGGCCAGGTAGTACCGCAGGACCAGCGGCGACCAGCGCTTGAGCATCTCCGTCACGAGCACGGAGTTCCCGAGCGACTTGCTCATCTTCTCACCGCTGAGGGTGACCCAGGCGTTGTGCATCCAGTAGTTGGCGAACGGGTCGCCCGCCGCCTTGGACTGGGCGATCTCGTTCTCGTGGTGCGGGAACACCAGGTCCAGCCCGCCGCCGTGGATGTCGAACGCGGGCCCCAGGTACTTGTGCGCCATCGCGGAGCACTCCAGGTGCCACCCCGGACGACCCTGCCCCCACGGCGTCTCCCACGAGGGCTCGCCGGGCTTGGCCGACTTCCACAGCGCGAAGTCGCGCCGATCCCGCTTGCCGGCCGCCCCCGCGCCCGCGTCCTCCGCCTCGCGCATCGCGTCCGGCTTCTGCCCGGAGAGCGCGCCGTAGGCGGGGAACGAGGAAACGTCGAAGTACACGTCGCCACCGGACGGGTAGGCATGCCCTGTCGCGATCAGCCGCTCCATCATCGCGATCATCTCGGGGATGTGCCCGGTAGCCCGGGGCTCCACCGTCGAGGGCAGGCAGCCGAGCGCGGTGTAGGCGTCCGCGAAGGCGCGCTCGTTGGTCTGCGCGAGCTGCCAGGACGGAATCTCCTGCGCGCAGGACTTCGCGATGATCTTGTCGTCGATGTCCGTGACGTTGCGGCAGAACACGACGTCGTTGCCGCGGTGGGCGAACCACCGGCGCAGCACGTCGAAGTTCAGCCCCGATCGAATGTGCCCGATGTGCGGCGGCGCCTGCACGGTGGCACCACACAAGTAGATCGAGACCTGTCCCTCGACAAGCGGCACGAAGTCCCGGACCGTGCGGGTGCTGGTGTCGTACAGGCGCATGCTCACACGCGCAAGCTTAGAGCGTCGCGGCGGCGTGGCGTTCCCCGTTATCCCTCGGTTCGGACAACGATCACGGCCGGTGCGGCTCAGGCCGCGACCACGAGCGCGGTGGCGATCGCGGCCACCCCCTCGGCCCGCCCGGTCAGGCCGAGCCCGTCGGTGGTGGTGCCGGACACCGACACCGGCGCACCGACCGCGGCCGACAGCGCGGCCTCGGCCTCGGCCCGGCGCCGGCCAACCTTCGGCCGCACCCCGATCACCTGCACCGCGACGTTGCCGATCTCGAACCCGGCCGCGCGCACCAGCCGCGCCGCCTCGGTCAACAAGGTCACCCCGGACGCCCCCGACCACTGTGGCCTCGAGGTACCGAAGTGCGCACCCAGATCGCCGATCCCGGCCGCCGAGAACAACGCGTCACACGCGGCGTGCGCGACCACGTCGGCGTCCGAGTGTCCGGCCAGCCCGGTCTCCCCGGGCCAGTGCAGACCGGCCACCCACAGCTCGCGGCCCTCCTCGAAGGCGTGCACGTCCACCCCGATCCCGGTGCGGGGCAGCACGACGCGGGGAGTGTGTTCACCGGGCAACGTCGATCTCCGTACTCTCCACGCCGGTCGCCGGCCCGTCCGCCGCCTCCGCGCGGCGGGCCAACAGCGCGCCGGCGAGCAACAGGTCGAACGGGCGGGTCACCTTGAACGCCTCTTCGGAACCGGGCACCACCACGACCGTGCCGCCGAGGCGTTCGACCATGCCCGCATCGTCGGTCGCACCCTCCCCGCCGAACTCTCCGGCCTCGGCGTGCGCGCGCGCCAGCACGGCCCGCCGAAAGCCCTGCGGGGTCTGAACGGCGCGCAGCAGCGACCGGTCGACCGTGCGCACCACCGTCTCCGCGCCGTCGGCCGAGGAAACCTCTTTGACCGTGTCCACCACGGGCAACGCGGGCACCACCGCGTCGGCCCCGTCGGTGACGGCGGCGATCACCGCCTCCACCACCCGGGCCGGCACGAACGGCCGCGCGGCGTCGTGCACGAGCACGACGTCGTACTCGGGCGACACGGCAGCCAGCGCCAATCGCACCGATTCCTGGCGTGTCGCACCGCCGGCAACCACCCGAACGGGTGATTTCGCCGGCAAATGCGCACGCAAAAGATCCCCGACACCGGCGACACCGTCCGGCGGTGCGGCGACCACGACCGCGGTTACCCCGCGGGCGGCCAACAGCGACCGGACGGCGTGCACCAGCATCGGGATGTCCCCAAGCTCACGCAACGCCTTGGGCGCACCGGGACCGAGCCGTTCACCACGCCCTGCAGCGGGCACAAGGACCGCAGCGTTCAACGAAGTCCCCTCAAACCACCCGGGCGCCGACGCCACATGGCGTCGACACCGCACCGGCGGATTCGTCCGTCATCGACGGGCGGATCCTACGGCTCAGGAAGCCAGAACCTCGTCGAGAATGGCCTCGGCCTTGTCCTCGTTCGTGTTCTCGGCAAGCGCCAACTCGCTCACCAAGATCTGCCGAGCCTTTGCCAGCATGCGCTTTTCGCCTGCCGACAGGCCGCGGTCACGCTCGCGGCGCCATAGATCGCGCACGACCTCCGCGACCTTGATAACGTCACCGGAAGCGAGCTTTTCCAAGTTCGCCTTGTAACGTCGTGACCAGTTCGTCGGTTCTTCGGTGTGCGGAGCGCGCAGCACCTCGAAGACGCGGTCGAGCCCTTCCTGGCCCACCACGTCCCGGACACCGACGAACTCCGCGTTGTCCGCAGGCACGCGGACGGTCAAATCACCCTGGGCGACCTTCAGCACCAAATAGGTCTTGTCCACACCCTTGATCGTGCGCTGCTCGATCGCCTCGATCAGCGCGGCCCCGTGATGGGGGTAGACCACGGTGTCGCCAACCTTGAACGTCATGTGACAGGTACCCCTTCCGTGGCTTTCTAGGGTAACACGGGACACGCCCCTACTGAATGACGTTTGCGCAGGTCAGAGCCTTAGCCGGGGCTTGACAAGGGGCCCGTGGCCGTGCTGGGACAGGGAACCCCACACCCGCAGGACTCGAACAAGTAGGACAAATAGCTTTTCCTGGTCGCGAGCCGGCCGCTCTCGGGCGACCCATATGTCACACGGGTCCCAGTGGTGTCGATCCCGCGTTCGAGGTCATCGCGCCGACCCGGCCAGGTCGAAGCCGAACTGCGGCGCGGTGAGCCGCGTACAAGTCGTCAGCTCGGGCTGAGTACGCTGTCCCCGGTCGTCCTGACCGGTCCTCGATCCAAGATCTTCAAGGAGATGCCGCCGCCGTGAGCCGCAGCCTTCGACGCGGCGCCCTCGCCGCCACCGTCGCCGTCGTCCTTCCCCTGGCCGCGGGCTGCGCCAGTGGCAAGGACGCCGAGACCAACAAGATCCAGCCCGACACCGTCAATGCGGCGTTCGGCTCGCTCAAGATCCAGAACGTCCAGCTGGTGACGGGCGACCCGGGCAAGCGCTTGGTCGCGCTCGGTGGTGCGCTGTTCAACGAGGGCACCACGCCCGAGACGGTCACCAAGGTGACGGTCGACGGCGCGGGTCAGGCGCTGGGCGGTCCGCTGACCATCCCGGCCGGCGGCGCCGTGTACATGGTCGACCCGCCCAAGGGTGTGGCCCCGAACAGCCCGCAGGGCAAGGCATACCTCGGCCCGTTGGTCTTCCCGAACGCCAATGTGGAAGCCGGCACGTTCCGCCGGGTGACCTTCGCGTTCGGCGCCGCCGGCGAGACCTCGGTGGACGTGTCGGTGCACTCGCCGTCGAGCTACTTCGCGCAGCTCAAGCCGACCCCGGCGTTCACCTCGCCGCCGCCGGCCCCGCCCGCCCTGCCGACCCAGGCGGCACCCACCACAGGTGCTCCCGGCACCGGGGCTCCCGCCAACAGCGCGGGCAACGTTGGTGCGACCGGCACCCCGCCGCGCAACAGCTCGTCGGCCCCGGCCGGCGGCTGACCGCACCCCGTACTCGTACGACGGGCACATACGACGGCGCCCGCGCTGCCCCCCGGACAACGGTGGGCGGCGCGGGCGCCGTCGTATGGAGGGGGCGGTGCCGCCCCCGGCCCGGTCAGGGCTCGAACTTGTACCCCAGACCGCGCACCGTGACCAGGTAGCGCGGGGCACCCGGGTCCGGCTCGATCTTGGCGCGCAGCCGCTTCACGTGCACGTCCAGCGTCTTGGTGTCGCCGACGTAGCCGACACCCCACACCCGGTCGATCAGCTGCATCCGGGTCAGCACTCGGCCGGCATTGCGCAGCAGCACTTCGAGCAGGTCGAACTCCTTGAGCGGGAGGTCGATCCGCCGACCCTCCACGGTGACCCGATGCGCCTCCACGTCGAGCCGCACCGGCCCGGCCTCGATCGCCCGGGGCTCGTCGGTGGGTTCGCCGCCCTGGCGCCGCAGCACGGCGCGGATCCGGGCGATCAGCTCGCGCGTGGAATACGGCTTGGTGACGTAGTCGTCGGCGCCGATCTCCAGGCCGACGACCTTGTCCACCTCGCTGTCCTTGGCCGTCACCATGATGACCGGCACGTTGGACTTGGCCCTGAGCCCGCGGAACACCTCCGTGCCGGGCAGCCCGGGCAGCATCAGGTCGAGCAGCACCAGGTCGGCGCCGCCCTGGTCGAACAGCTCCAAGGCCTCGGGTCCGGTGGCGGCGACGGCCACCTCGAAGCCTTCCTTGCGAAGCATGTACGACAGCGCGTCGCTGAAGGACTCTTCATCTTCGACGACGAGCACACGGGTCATCGTGAAGCCTCCATGGATGGGGTCGACGATGTCATCGACATCGATTGAGAGGTACTGGACTTGAAAGGCAGCACCAGGGTGAAGGTGGAACCCACACCCTCCAGGCTGCGCACGGTTACCTCTCCCCCGTGGCCCGCCGCGATGTGCTTGACGATGGACAGACCCAAACCGGTACCGCCGGTGGCCCGCGAACGGGCCGGATCGACGCGGTAGAACCGCTCGAAAATTCGGTCCAGGTCGCGCTGGGGAATGCCCAGCCCCTGGTCGGAAACGGTGATGACGGCCATCCGCGCCTCGGCTCTGACCTCGATGTCGACCCTCGTCCGCGCGGGACTGTAGTTGACCGCGTTCTCGACGAGGTTGCCCACCGCCATCACCAGTTGATTGTGGTCCCCCGGCACGATCAGCTCGCGATCTCCGCCGATGGCCAGGGTGATCTGCTTGGATTCGGCGGCCTGTCGGCAGCGGTCGGCGGCCTCGGCCACCAACTCGTCGAGCGGCACCGGACCCACGTGATGCAGCGGATGGTCGTTCTGCACCCGGGACAGATCGATCAGCTCCTGCACCAGGTTGGTCAGCCGGGCCGACTCGATCTGCATGCGACCCGCGAAGCGGATGATCGCCTCGGGGTCGTCGCTGGCGTCCATGACAGCCTCGGCCAGCAGCGACAGCGCGCCGACCGGGGTCTTGAGCTCATGGCTCACGTTGGCCACGAAGTCGCGGCGCACCGCGTCCACCCGGCGGGCCTCGGTACGGTCCTCGACCAGCAACAGCACCAGCCGCGACCCCAGCGGCGCGACCCGGGCGGACACCTCGAACTCGTGCGCCTCGCCGTCGGCGCGGGCCAACAACAGATCGCGCTGCCTTATCTCGCCGTCGCGTCTGGTCTCCTTCGCCATCGCGAGCAGATCGTCGGGCACCAGCTGGTCCCCGCGGACCAGGCCGAACTTGTAGGCCGCCGAACTCGCCTTCACGACGGTGTCGAACTCGTCCAGGACCACCGCCGAGGAGCGCAGCACGGACAACACCGTGGCCACTCCGGGCGGCAGCGACGTGGCAGCGGCGGCCGCCGCGGCCGTGCCTCTGCCCTGGGCTCGCTCACTCCAGCGGAAGGCCAGGGTGCCGGCCACACCCACGGCCAATCCGGATACAGCGGCCAAAGCAGCAGCAGCAACGTTCACGTCCACGTGTTCCAGGGTAGAGCTGCCCCGAACGGGTGAAACCGTCCAGAGGGTCCATCGTGCAGATCTTCATGTGTCGTTCATCCGTGCGCCACGCCTGTCACCGGTGATCGTTCGGAGGTCGTCATGTCCGACCCGCAGACCCCACCCCAGCCGCAGGCCCCCGCGCCGGGCTGCAACTGCCCGTCCAGCTGTGGCTGTGGCTGTAAGTCCGGTTCCGCATGCAATTGCGGAGGCAGTTGCGGTCGCTGAACCGGCGCTCGGGCCCACAAGCCCGGCGCGTGCGGGGCGCCCGACCCCTTCCGTGACAGGTGGGCGCCCCGTACGGAGCCGATGGGATGTTCACCCGATGTTCGTGTCTACTTGCGGCCCTGGTTCTTGACCGCCTCGATCGCGGCCGCGGCGGCCTCGGGGTCGAGGTAGCGCCCGCCCGGGGTGAGCGGGCGCAGGTTCGCGTCCAGCTCGTACAGCAGTGGGATGCCGGTGGGGATGTTCAGGCCCGCGATGTCGGCGTCCGAGATCTTGTCCAGGTGCTTGACCAGGGCGCGCAGCGAGTTGCCGTGCGCGGCGACCAAAACGGTGTCGCCGGCGAGCAGGTCCGGCACGATCGCGTCGTACCAGTACGGGAGCATGCGCTCGACGACATCCTTGAGGCACTCGGTGCGCGGCCGAATCTCCTCCGGCAACGACGCGTACCGGCGGTCGGCGAACTGCGAGTACTCGTCGTCGTCCGCGAGCGGCGGCGGCGGAGTGTCGTAGGAGCGACGCCAGAGCATGAACTGCTCCTCGCCGAACTCCTCAAGAGTCTGCTTCTTGTCCTTGCCCTGGAGGGCACCGTAGTGCCGCTCGTTGAGCCGCCACGAGCGACGCACCGGCAGCCAGTTCAGGTCGGCCACGTCCAGCGCGAGCTGGGCGGTGCGGATCGCGCGGCGCTGCAGGGAGGTGTGCAGAACGTCCGGCAGCACGCCCGCGTCGAGCAGCAGCTGCCCGCCGCGCGCGGCCTCCTTCTCACCCTTGTCGGTCAGGTCGACATCGACCCAGCCGGTGAAAAGTCCGGCTTCGTTCCACTTGCTTTCGCCATGCCGCAGAAGGATCAGTTTGTAGAGAGCATCAGCCATGCCCAGGAGCCTAATCGAGGCGATCGGGCACCCGGGCACGACCTTTGTGCCGTGGTCGGGCGGTTCGCTATTCGCGGTTCTCCGGGGCCGCGAAGCGGGCGAAGGCTTCCAGGTTGCGCAGGGACTCGCCGCGTTCGACGCGCCAGTCCCATTCGCGGCGGATCGAACCGGCGAAACCGATCTCCAGAAGGGTGTTGAAGCTGTCGTCGGCGGCTTGGAGCACGACGCCCAGGATCCGGTCGACCTCGTCGACGCTGACTGCGGCCAGTGGCAGCCGGCCGTTCAGGTAGACGTCGCCGAGGTTGTCCACGGCGAAGGCCACGCCGTACATCCGCACGTTGCGCTCGAGGAGCCAGCGGTAGAAGGCGGCGTGGTTCTCGTCCGCGTGCCGGATCACGAACGCGCTCACCGCCAGGGTGTGTGCGCCCACCGTGAGCGAGAGCGCCGTCTTGAGCTTGCGTGTGCCCGGCAGCACCGCGACGAACGTGGTCGGCGCGGACTGCTCCCATTCGATGCCGGCGTCCTTCAGGGCCGCGCGGACGGTCTCCGCGGCCCGATCCTGTTCGGCTTCCACGACGTACCCCATTCGTCTCGACGCCTCGACGCTACTGCCCGCCCACGACCCGCCCACGCGGGGCCGCGCTGCGGGCCAGCGTGTCGGCGTAGACCTCGGCCATCGAGGCCGCCGCCGAGGACCACCCGAAGGCCGCCGCGTGCCGGACCGCGCCGTCCGAGTAGTCCTCGCGCAGTCGGGGGGCGCGGATCAGGTCGCGCAGGGCCAGGCCGTAGTCCACCGGGTTGTGGCCGCGGACCAGGGTGCCGGAGACGCCGTCGCGCACGGCGGTGGGCAGGCCGCCGACCGCCGCCGCGACCACGGGGGTCCCGCAGGCCTGGGCCTCGATGGCCACCAGGCCGAAGGATTCGTTGTAGGAGGGCACCACCGCGACGGTGGCCGCGCGGTACCAGTCCGCCAGCACGTCCTGCCGGACCGGCCGCTGGAACCGGACCACGTCGTGGATGCCCAGCGTCGCGGCCAGTTTGTGCAGGTGTTCCGGCGCCGCCATGCCGTTGCCGCTGGGCCCGCCGACCACCGCGACCACGAGCGAGTCGCGCAGCGCGGGGTCGGCCTGCAACAGGTGGGCGATCGCGTACAGCAGTACGTCGGGGGCCTTGAGCGGCTGGATGCGACCGGCGAACAGGATCACCGTGGCGTCCACCGGCACCCCCAGCCGGCGGCGCGCGTCGGCCATGTCACCGGGGCGAAACGTCTCCAGGTCCACGCCCGGGTTGACCACCGCGACCTGCTCGGGGGCCGCGTCGTAGAGGTCGATCAGTTGATCGGCCTCCTCGATCGTGTTGGCAACCAGCCGGTCGGCCGCCTCGACCACCTGGGACTCGCCGATCACCCGGGCCCGGGGCTCGGGGGCGTCGCCGCCGGCCAGCGAGGCGTTCTTGACCTTGGCCATCGTGTGCATGGTGTGCACGAGCGGCACACCCCAGCGTTCCTTGGCCAGCCAGCCGACCTGACCGGAGAGCCAGTAGTGCGAGTGCACGAGGTCGTAGTGCCCCGGGTCGCGCATCGCCTCGGTGCGCAGCACCCCGGAGGTGAACGCGCACAGCTGGGCCGGCAGGTCCTCCTTGGACAGGCCCTCGTACGGCCCGGCGGTGACGTGTCGGACCAGGACCCCCGGTGCCATCTCGACCACCGGCGGCAGGTCGCTGCCGGTGGCGCGGGTGAATATCTCCACCTCGATGCCGAGCGCGGCCAGCCGCTTGCTCAGTTCGACGATGTAGACGTTCATGCCACCGGCGTCGCCGGTGCCGGGTTGGTGCAGCGGGGAGGTGTGAACGCTCAGCGTCGCGATTCGACGAGGTGCCCCCCGGCGCGCTCCCAATGTGATCGCGCGCTGGACGTGGTGGCTCACTCGTTGACCTCCCAGGCCGGCCCCGTGTCGTGTTGTCCGGTGTACAGAGCTACCACGTGTACACAGAGCTACTAGTTGTACCGAGCTACTACCGATCGTGGACCGCCCGTCCGTCATTGGCGGCCCAACTCAGGAACCAACCCATCGTGATGGAAGGGGATTCCCCCGGCGGAGTGTGATCCGGACCGCTCGCGGGGGCGGGTGGGGGTGTTCCCTTACCCTGCGAGCATGGGTACGCGCGGCATGTCGGGATTCGACACCCCGGGAGCGGGCGGCCGAGCCGTGTCCCGGACGCGGCCCAGCGGGGTGATCACCCGGGGCACCACCAATGCGAACCGGCTGCGCCGGGTGGACCGGTGGTTGACCGGGGTACACGGGCGGCTGCTGCGCGGCGCGGCCGATCCGCTGGTGGTCGACGTGGGCTACGGCGCATCACCGGTGACCACGCTCGAGATGCTTCGCCGGCTGCGCACGGTGCGCAGCGACGTCGCGGTGGTCGGGTTCGAGATCGATCCGGAGCGGGTGGCCGCGGCGCTCCCCCATGCCCAGGACGGGCTGAGCTTCGCCCGCGGCGGCTTCGAGGTGCCGCTGCCGGCCGGCCGGTCGGCGACCGCGATCCGCGCGTTCAACGTGCTCCGGCAGTACGAGGAGGACGCGGTGCCGGCGGCCTGGGCCCGGATGTGTGCGCGGCTGGCCCCGGAGGGGGTGCTCGTGGAGGGCACGTGCGACGAGTTGGGCCGGCGGGCGGTGTGGCTGGGCATCGGGTCGGACGCGCGGCCGCGCACGGTCACCTTCGCCACCCGGTTGTCCGGCTTCGGGCGCCCGTCCGAGTTGGCCGAGCGGCTGCCGAAGGCGTTGATCCACCGCAACGTGCCGGGCGAGCCGGTGCACGCGTTCCTGGCCGCGTTCGACCGGGCCTGGGATCTGCACGCGCCGCTGGCCGCGTTCGGCGCCCGACAGCGTTGGCTCGCGGCGACCGACACCCTGGCCCGGGACTGGCCGGTGTGCGATGGGCCGGCGCGTCGGCGACAGGGCGAGGTGACCGTGGCGTGGGCGGCGGTGGCTCCGCGCGGGGCCGAGATATCGACCCGCGCCATTGACGCATTCCGGTGACTCGTGTCCGATCCGGAACGGCGCATGAAATCTTGAGCACACCACGTTCACTTGATTGTGGTTCGGCTCGGCGTGTCGTCCGTGAATAGCCTGATTCGTCCGTTCCGATAACCGGACGATCACGAATTCTCCTCTGCCCATCGTCGCCGGAACATGCAAGGATCCGACGCTGAGTCGGGTCCTTGGGAACTGCCTTCCCGAGAACACCGGTTCCGGTTCGAGTCGACGTCGTCGGATGGAATCGGCCCGATACGTCGCAGGCGAGCATCGAGTTCCGAAAGGGCGAAAGCATGGTGAAACTCGGGGGCCGAATCGGCCTGCGAACCCGGGCTGTGACCAGCTGCGGCGCGGCGCTGTTGTGCGCGGCCCTGTTCGGCGGGAACGCGTGGGCGGACCCGGGTGTTCCGCCCGTACCGCCGGCCAATACCGCGATCACGTCCGTGCAGGATCTGCTGGCCGCCCAGGCCCGGGTACAGGAGTTGTACCGCCAGGCCGAGCAGGCCACCGAGCGCTACAACGCCACCACCGAACAGCTCGCTCGCACGCAGGTCAAGGCCAACGACGTCAACGCGGGCGTCGTGTGGGCCCGGCAGAACGTCGAGAAGGCCAAGGACGACCTCGGCCGGCTGGCCCGGTTGCAGTACACCACCCGCGGGATGGACCCGCTGCTCACCCTGATGTTGTCCTCGAACCCGCAGGGCTTCCTGCGCGACGCGCCGGCGTACGAGCACATCTCGCAGACGCAACTGGACACCATCACGCGGGCCAAACAGGCCGAACTCCAGCTCACCGCGATGCAAAAGAGCGCGGACACCCAGCTCGCCGAGAGCCGTCGGCTCGAGCAGGAGGCCGCCTCCAGCCGGGCCGACATCCAGACCCGGATCGCCGAGGCCGAGAAGATACTGGCGGGCCTGACGCCCGAGCAGCTCACCGAACTGGCCCGGATGGAGGCGCTGTCCGCGGAGGCCGGCCAGGCCCAGCTGAACACCCTGATCGGCAAGCCGGACCAACAGACCACCGCCAAGGCCGCGTTGGCCATCGCATTCGCGATCGACAAGATCGGCAAGCCCTACATCTGGGGCGGCGTGGGACCCGTGGGCTACGACTGCTCCGGTCTGACGTCGAAGGCATGGGCGTTCGCGGGGGTGCCGATCCGCCGCACCTCTCAAGAGCAGTGGGCGTCGCTGCCGCGCGTGCCGGTCGCCGACATGCGCCCGGGCGACCTGATCGTCTACTACTCCGACGCCAGCCACATCGGCATGTACCTGGGCAACGGCAAGATCGTGCACGCGCCGCGACCGGGCCGCACGATCACCGTGGCCAACGCCGGCTCGATGCCGATCCTCGGCGTGGTGCGTCCCGACGCGGGCGCGGGCACGGTGAACGCCCCGGCGATCCCCAACGTCCCGGCCCCGCCGCCGGCCAAGCCGCCGGCCAAGCCGCCGGTGACGACACCTCCGGTCACGCCGCCGGTGACCACTCCGCCGGTCACGACGCCGCCGACCACCGAGACGCCCACGACGCCGCCGCCGAGTTCGAAGCCGCCCACCTCGACGCCGCCGTCGACCGGCACTCCGAGCAGCTCGAAATCGGGCTCCCCGTCGGGCAGTGCCAAGGCCTCCGCGACCGGCACCTGACGAGATCCCGACATGCGGGTGGGCCGGATCTTCGGGTCCGGCCCACCCGCATGTCCGGGGCCTACAGCGCCGCGACCGCCTGCTCGAACGCGACGTACGCACGCGCCTCGAACAGCACGAAGCGCGCCTGTGTCACCCCCGACGGCGTCGCCTGCACGGTCTCGACCGCGATCCGCGCCGCATCCTCCAGCGGCCAGCCGTAGGCACCCGCGGAGATCGCCGGGAACGCCACCGAGGTCGCGCCGAGGCCGTCCGCCACCCGCAGCGCCTCGCGATAGCAGGACACCAACAGCGCGGACCGGTCCTCGGTGTGGCTGTACACCGGACCCACCGTGTGCACGACCCACCGCGCCGGGAGTCGACCCGCGGTGGTGGCCACCGCCGCGCCCGTCTTCAGACCGCGCCCCAGCTTCGCCGCACGCAGCGCCCGACACTCGGCCAGGATCTCCGGGCCGCCCTTGCGGTGGATCGCGCCGTCGACCCCGCCGCCACCCATCAGGGACGAGTTCGCCGCGTTCACGATCGCATCCACGTCCTGCTCGGTGATGTCGCCGCGAACCAGCGTTATCCGTGTCATGGGCATCAGCCTGCCGGCCCGGACGTGGCGCTCCCACTCCATTAGCCGGCACAGTGGCCGGATGTCCGTGGCCCGAGGAGAAGGGGACCTACCCGCGGAACTGCTCGATCGTGTGGACGCACTGTGCGAGTGGATGGCCGCGGTACACACCCACGCACACGGCGATCTGGGCGGACGGGTATCGCCGTCCCAATTGCGGGCCCTGCTCGTGGTCGCCGACCACGACGGCATCAACCTGAACATGTTGGCCGCCCGACTGCGGGCCATGCCGTCCTCGGCGAGCCGTTTGTGCGATCGCTTGGAGGGTGCCGGCCTGCTGGCGCGCGAGCTGAGCGCGACCGACCGCCGAGAGGTGGTGCTGCGGCTGGCGCCCGACGGGGTCGGGTTCGTGGAGGAGCTTCGATCGGCGCGACGACAGGCCCTGGCCAAAGTTTTGATTCACCTGGAGGCGGACGACTTGGACTCGCTCGTGCGGTCCCTCGCGGTGCTGCGCGACGCGGCGCATCGGGCCGGCGGCCGGGACTGAGTCGGGCTCGGGCCGCGCCACGTACGGTTACCCGCTCACACCCGGCCGCGCTATCGTCCTTTTCGATTGCCGAACGACAACGATTCGTGCGGCGACATCAATCCCGGAGGTGGTGGCGTGCGCCCCGCGTACGGCGGCGACGGCAACGCGGTCGAACGGACCGGCTACCGCGCGGTACCGATGCCGGCCACCGCGGCATCGGACCCGGCCGCCGCGCATCCGCTGCGCGTCCTGCTCATCGAGGACGACGCGGGGGACGCCTTCCTGGTCGAGGAACTGCTCGCCGACTCGCCGGATCCGATGGAGATCGTCTGGGCCCGGTCGATGGGCGAGGCCATGGTCAAGCTCGGCGAGGACATCGGCTGTGTCCTGCTGGACCTGGGGCTGCCCGACGCCGAGGGGCTCAACGGGCTGCATCGGCTGCTGCTGTTCGCGCCGCGGACCGCGGTGATCGTGCTCACCGGCCTGTCCGACGCCCACCGCGGCTCGGCCGCGGTGGCCGCCGGCGCCCAGGACTATCTGGTCAAGCAGGAGATCGACGGTTCGTTGTTGTCCCGGGCGATCCGCTACGCCCTGGAGCGCAAGCGGGCCGATGAGTCGCAGCGCCGGCTGGTCGAGTCCGAGCTGCGCGCGCAGGAGAACGCACGCCTGGAGCGCGGGCTGCTGCCCGCCCCGATCCTGCGCGACCCGTCGCTGGACTTCCGGGCGCGCTACCGACCCGGGCGACAGCGCGCGCTGCTCGGCGGGGACCTGTACGACGCGGTACAGACCGCCGACGGGCGGGTGCACGTGATGATCGGCGACGTCTGCGGCCACGGCCCGGACGAGGCCGCGCTCGGAGTGAACCTGCGGATCGCCTGGCGCTCACTGATCTTCGCCGGCCTCACCGGCGGCGAGTTGCTCACCACGCTGGAGCGGATCTTCGAGCACGAACGGCGCTCGGACGAGATGTTCGCCACGTTGTGCATGACCATCATCGAGCCCGATCGGCGGCGCGGCCGGGTCTACCTCGCGGGCCATCCCGCCCCGCTCCTGCTCACCCCCAACGGCATCGCGCCGCTGTCCGAGAGCGCCACCGGCCCGGCGCTGGGCCTGTTCCCGGACGGCCGGTGGAGCCACGAGTCGATGGAGCTGGGCACGGACTGGTCGCTGCTGCTGTACACCGACGGGCTGATCGAGGGCCGGATCGGCCCGGGCCCGGAGCGACTGGGCACCGACGGCCTGTTGCCGCTGATCGGCCGGCTGCTGGCGGACGGGCGTTCCGGCTACGACCTGATCGATTCGGCGGTCGCAGCGGTGGAAGACCTGCACGGGGGCAGTCTCAACGACGACGTGGCGGTATTGCTGCTGCGGCACGACCCGGATCGCCCGCTGTACGGCGTGCAGGGCGGACATCCGGTGCTGCCGGGCCAGACGACGGGCGAGGACGGTACGGCGTGAGCGAAGACCGCACGCGAGTGCGACAGGGCGGACCACGTATGCGCCAGGTCGTCGCCCTGGGCTTGGGCCTGTTGGCGCTGGTGATCGTGCTTTCCGCGGTGGTCGGCGCGCTGGCGATATCCCGGCTGAACGACTCGCGGCACACCGTGCTCGACCGCCTGGAACCGGCCGCGAACGCCGCGTTGCGGCTGGAGAACGCGCTGATCGACCAGGAGACCGGCGTCCGGGGCTGGATCATCAGCGGCGACCCGAGCTTCCGCGAGCCGTATGCGCAGGGCCGGGCCGACGGGGACCGGGCGTACGCGAGCCTGGCGCGGTTGTTGGCGGGTTCCGCGAAGGGCGACCGGCTGCGGTCCGACCTGGCCGAGGTCGGCGCCCGGGCGCGGACCTGGCGGGAGGCCTACGCGGAACCCGCGCTCGCCGACCGAGCGGCCACCGCCACGGGCGCGATGCCCGATCAGGGCAAGCAACTGTTCGACGCGGTGCGCGCGGCGACCACGGCCCAGCAGGCCGATCTGGACCGCGAACGGACTCAGGCCCGGAACGAACTGGCAAGCGACGCCACCATGTTGACCGCGACGCTGATCGCGGTGGCCGCGCTGTTCGCCGCGCTGGTCCTGCTGATCGCACTGCTGTTTCGGCGGATGGTCACCCGCCCGCTGGAGCATCTGGGCGAGCAGGTCCGCCAGGTCACCGAGGGCCGATACAGCCTGGTGCTGACCGGCCGGGGACCGGCCGAGATCACCGCGCTCGCCCGCGACGTGAACTCGATGCGTGACCGGATCGTGGAGGAGTTGCACAGCACCGAGGCGGCCCGGGTACTGATCGACGAGCAGGCCGAGGATCTGCGTCGGTCCAACGCCGAGTTGGAACAGTTCGCCTACGTGGCCTCGCACGACCTGCAGGAGCCGCTGCGCAAGGTGGCCAGCTTCTGCCAGCTGTTGGAGAAGCGGTACAAGGGCCAACTGGACGATCGCGCCGACCAGTACATCACGTTCGCGGTGGACGGCGCCAAGCGCATGCAGACGCTGATCAACGACCTGCTCGCGTTCTCCCGGGTGGGCCGGTTGGACACCGAGCAGGGCGACGTCGACATGCGGGATTGCCTGGATCACGCGCTGCAAGCGCTGGCCGTCGCGCGCGAGGAGAGCGGCGCGCGGATCACCGCCGACCCGCTGCCCACGGTGCCGGGCGACGGGCTGCTGCTGGGCCAGTTGGTGCAGAACCTGGTCGGCAACGCGATCAAGTTCCACGCCGAGGAGGCCCCGTGCGTACATCTGGGAGCCCGCTGGGACGGCGAGCAGTGGGAGTTCTCCTGCGCCGACAACGGCATCGGGATCGAACCGCAATACGCTGATCGGATCTTCGTGATCTTCCAGCGGTTGCACCCCAAGGACGCCTACGGCGGTACCGGCATCGGCCTGGCGATGTGCAAGAAGATCGTCGAGTACCACGGCGGCCGGATCTGGCTGGATGCCGAGGTCACCGACGGCACCACGATTCGCTGGACGCTGCCCGGCCCGCCGCCCGTCGAACCGCCGGAGCCGCACGAATTGGCCCCGGCCCCGGATATGCCGGAGTCCGCGCCGGATCCGGAACCGAAGACATCCGAGCCGCAGTCCCAGGGACCGGCCGAAGAAGAAGCGGCACGAGGGAGCAACGCATGACCCATCCCGTCGCGGGAGCCATCGAGGTCCTGTTGGTCGAGGACGACCCGGGCGATGTACTGATGACACGCGAGGCGTTCGAGGACAACAAGGTGCGCAACTCGCTGCATGTGGTCAGCGACGGCGTCGAGGCGGTGGCATTCCTGCGGCGCGAGGGCGAGTACGTCGACGCGCCGCGCCCCGACCTGATCCTGTTGGACCTCAACCTGCCGCGCAAGGACGGGCGGGAGGTGCTGGAGGAGATCAAGGCGGACGAGGACCTGCGCCGGATCCCGGTGGTGGTGCTGACCACGTCCGAGGCCGAGGAGGACGTGCTGCGCAGCTACCACCTGCACGCGAACGCCTATGTCACCAAGCCGGTGGACTTCGAGCAGTTCATCCACGTGGTGCGGCACATCGACGAGTTCTTCGTCTCGGTGGTCAAGCTGCCCACGCGCTGAGTGCGGCGGGGCGGTTCACCAGGGGCCGTACGGCCCCATGTTGCGACCGCCCCCGCGACCGCCGGCGACCTCCTTGAGCGCGGGACGCACGTCGACGAGGTAGACGATCGCCGCGACCAGCCCGGCGAGCATGAGCATCAGGCCCAGGCCGGTGGGCAGCACGTCGACCACGACCGCGACACCCAGCAGGATCAGCCAGAAGGACTTCTTCTTCTTGTCCGCGGCGCGGTACGCGTCCTCGCGCCGGAAGGCGGCGTCGAACAGGCAGAACACCTTGAGCAGCAAGATGCCGAGGAAGAGCCAGGTCAGCAGCTGGTCGAACTTGGCCGTCAGCAGACCATCGGCCATGGCCAGTTCCATCGATCCTCCTCTGCGCGGCCGCCGCGTGCCGCCGCGTCGTGCGGGATTCCAGTCTGGCATGCCCGATGCCGCCTCGGGGGTTGCCGAGGCGGCATCGGGTGGATCGGTATGCCGAGGCTCAGGCGTTCGAGACGCCGGCCGGCTTGCTGCCCGAGTCGCCGACCTTGCGGGCGGCCTGCTCGACGGCGTTCGCCGCGGCGTCCGCGGCCTTGCCGGCGGCGGTCGCCGCGGACTTGGCCTGGGTCTTGGTATTGGCGACCCCGCGCTTGGTCGCGGTCGTGGTCGCCTTGGCCTTGCTCTCGGTCGTGCGCACGGCCGTCTTGGCCCGCTTGGTGCTTTCCTGCCGGTCGACCCGCTTGACCAGCTTCTCACCGCGCGCGGCGAGGTCCTCGTAGAGCTCCTTGGCCCTGTCCACCTGGGACTTGGCGAAGGTCTGGGTGCGGTCGGGGAGCGTCTGGAGACGCTCGCGCAGCACCTTCGGGTCGGTGGTGACCTCGGTCCGGAAGCGCTCGGGCAGCTCCCGCAGCTTCTCCACCACCAGGTCGCCGGCGCCGGCGACGGCGTACAGCGGGGTGGTGTCGGTCAGGGTCTTCTTCAGTTCCGTGGCGATAGCCATGGTGTTCCTCACTCCTCGGGATCGAGGTGGTCGGTTACGGCCCGGCCGGCCTTGCCGTTCACGGTTCCGTCGGCGGCGCCCCGTTCGTCCCGCACGCCACCGTCCTGTGTGTTCTCCTTGCGGAATGCCTCGTAGATCTCTATGAGGACCCGCTTCTGGCGGTCGTTGATCGCCGGATCCGCCATGATCGCGGTGCGCACCTCACGGTCACCCTCCTCGCGTTCGTCGAGGATGCCCGCCTGCACGTAGAGCGTCTCGGCCGAGATACGCAGCGCCTTGGCGATCTGTTGCAGGATCTCCGCGCTGGGCCGCCGCAGGCCGCGCTCGATCTGGCTCAGATAGGGGTTCGAGACCCCGGCCGCCTCGGCGAGTTGCCGAAGCGAATATTGCGCGTTGCGGCGTTGCTCCCGGATGTACTCACCCAGCGAGCCGACGTTCAGACCAGCCATGGCTTCAGCATGCACACACCGCGCTTGCTATTGCAAGCACACTGCTTGCAGCCGTATGCAAAGAGGCGCCGAACGGGGGAACCGGGGGCCGGGCGATCGGATCGGGGAGTGCCGTCGAGGTGGTCATCGACCCGACAGCAGGTCCTCCACCTTCGCCTCGCCCTCGCGGTAGCGACGGGTGATCTCGGCGGCGCAGTCGTCGGCGGTGCGCTGGAGGCGATGCCGACGCGAGGACACCTCCTGTTCGTGGGCGCCGAGCTTGTCCAGCGCCTCGCCCAACTCCGTGTCGGTGTGCGCGGCGAGGTCGGACAGGCCCACGTCGGCGAGCAGTTGCTCGATCCAGCTGCGGTAGCGATCGGTGCGCGGCGGCTGGACGTTGACGTGTCGCGCGCCGCGGGTGGGTGGTCTGGACTCGGACAGGATCTCGGGCAGCCGGCCCACCACCGGCGAGGTCGGCTCGGCACCGTCCCGGCCGGATCGCCGGGCCAGTTCGGCGCGCAGGATGTCGATCCGCCCCTGGAGCAGCCTCCGCAGATAGGACAGATCGTTCTCCTCGCGCTGAGCGTCGCGCATGAGTTCGCGAACCCGACTCAGCGTGAGTGCGCGGATGGCCTCCGGGGCCACTCCGTCGGGAAGATCCACCATGAGACGCATCGTGTCATGTCGGGCAGACCACCGCGTGCCACATGCTGCGGAATCGGTCCGGACGGGTGTGCAGAATGGGCCCATGCGTGCCGTCCTGCAGGTCGTGACCGAAGCATCCGTGACCGTCGAGGGGGAGGTGGTCGGCTCGATCGTGGGCCCCGGACTGTGCGTCCTGGTCGGCGTGACGCACACCGATACTCCCGAGATCGCCCGCCGACTGGCCGCCAAGCTGTGGAGCCTGCGCGTCCTGGACGGCGAGAAATCCTGCTCGGACCTGTCCGCGCCACTGCTGGTGATCAGCCAGTTCACCCTGTACGGCGACGCCCGCAAGGGTCGTCGGCCGACCTGGAACGAGGCCGCGCCGGGCCCGGTCGCCGAACCCCTGGTGGCCGAGGTCGTCGCGGCGCTGCGCGCGCTCGGTGCCGAGGTGGCCACCGGCGTGTTCGGGGCCGACATGAAGGTCGCACTCGTCAACGACGGCCCGATGACCCTCGTCGTGGACATGTGACCTCGGGGCGCGAGTGCGAGAACCCGCCCGGGATTCACCGGTTCCGGGGGTTCTCCCCATGTTCCTCGGCCGAACGGGGAAGGAGAATGGGCCTCGGGTACACCGACCGAAGGGGTTGGACCATGTCGCACCGCGGGCCGTACATCGCGGCCGGGATCGTCGTCGCCATCATCGCGCTGATCGTGCTGCCCTCGTGGATCGCCTGGACCATCGTGGCGGTCGCGATCGGCCTGCCGGTCGTCGCCTACTTCGCCCTGGACCGCTCGCAGCGGCGGCGCCTGCACCGCATCCGCCGCCGCGAGATCCGCTAGGTCGAAGCCGGGGGCTGGAGCGAAGAACCCGCAGGCCCCAAGGTCACGCGGGGACCACGACCTCCTGGGTCGCCGGCACACCGCCGGCCAGGAGCTCGGCGTCCACCGCGGTGTTGCGCTTGATCAGCGCCAGCGCGATCGGGCCGAGTTCGTGGTGGCGCACCGAGCTGGTGACGAAGCCGACCTGCCGGCCCGCGAGTTCGACCGGCGCGCCGTGCTCGGGCAGTGCTTCCGGGGTGCCGTCCAGGTGCAGGAAGACCAGCCGGCGCGGCGGCCGACCCAGGTTGTGCACGCGCGCGACCGTCTCCTGGCCCCGGTAGCAGCCCTTGTCCAGGTGCACCGCAGTGTCGATCAGGCCCAGCTCGTGCACGATCGTGCGGTGGTCGGTCTCCAGACCCAGTCGAGGCCGGTACGCGGCGATCCGCAGCGCCTCGTAGGCCCACATGCCCGCCGGGTGCACGTGCTCGCGCCCATACCGCTCGAGCCGCTCGCGCGGCAGGAACAGCTCGCGCCCGTATGCGGTCTCGCGCACCAGCACGTCCTCGGGCGCGTCGCCGGCGCCCGCCTCGTGCATGATCGCGAAGTCGGCGGACACGTCCGCGACCTCGACCCGCAGCATGAAGCGCATCCGGTCCAGGAACTCGACCAGGGCCGGCGCCTCGCCGGGCTCCAGGTGCGCCCAGAACGCCTCGCCGTCGTCGACCCCGTACAGCGCGTGCTCGATGTGCCCGTGCGGGCTCAGCACGAGTGTCAGCGTCGCCTCGTGCGGCTTCAGCCCGATCAGGTGCTGCGTGGTCAGCGAGTGCAGCCAGCTCAGCCGATCCGGACCGCTCACCTTGATCACGTCGTGGTGCGAGAGATCGACGAAGCCCTCGCCCGCTTCCAGCCGACGTTGTTCACGCAGGGGATCGCCGTAGTGCGCGGCGACACCGGCGTCGGGGGCTTCCGCGGCGACCGCGCCGGGCAGGGACAACAAAGGGCTCGTGGGCATGTCCCCACAGTACGAGACCGGCCCGGCCGTTGCCGTTGCCGTTGCCTCAGGAAACCCGGGCGGCGGTGCACTCCGCGCAGCGGCCGAAGATCGCGAAGTGCGCGAGGTCGATGTCGAACCCGTGCTCGGCGCGCAGCCGCTCGCCCATCGCGGCGGCGATCTCGGTGCCCACCTCGATCACCCGCCGGCAGTCCCGGCAGACCAGGTGCAGGTGGCCGCCGACGTCCGCCGGGTGGTAGGTCGGCGCACCGTGGCCCAGGTGGGTGTGGGTGACCAGGTCGAGCTGTTCGAGCAGTTCGAGGGTGCGGTAGACGGTCGAGATGTTGATCCCACCGGCGGTTTTGTGCACCTCCACCAGGATCTCGTCCGGTGTCGCGTGGCCCAGGGTGTTCACCGCTTCGAGGACGAGTTGGCGTTGCGGCGTGAGCCGGTAGCCCTTCTCCCGAAGTTCGTGCTTCCAGTCAGTGCTCACACATGGAAGTTTACGAGGGCGAACCGGCCCCCGGGCCACTGCGCGCGGTCGCGTCCGGTTCGGCGGCGTCCAGCGCTATTCGGCCGCGAGGTCCGCGTCGACGCGCTTGAGTTGGGCGGAGACGTGGGCCTGCAGCGGGTGACCCATCGCGGCCATGTCGTACGCGTACATCAACTCGCCCTTGACCAGGCCGTACAGCCGGTGGCCGGCGGTGTACTCCTTCGCGTCCTCGGTGCGCGCGACCACGTCGGTGCGCATCTCCAGCCGCGGGCCGTCCACCTTGCCGAGCCAGATCTCCACGATTCCGGTGGGGTGGGCGAGGGTCACGTCGACCGAGCCGTCCAGCTTCGAGCGCCAGAAGCCGGTCTCGGTCGCCAGCGGACGCACCCGCTCACCCTCGTCGTCGAGGAGCCAGGTGCGCGAGGTGTAGGTGAGGAACGGCTTGTTCGCGATGTAGCCGAAGGTGACCTGCTGGCCGAAGCGGAACGCCTCGATGGTCGGGTAGTCGCCGACACCGGCGCCTTCCCAGGTGCCGAGCAGGAACGCGAGCGGGACGGCGTCGAAGTGCAGGTCGTCCGGGATTTCGATCATGGTGGGGCGGCCGCTTCCGGGGTCGGGTACGGCGGGTCAGCCTACCGGGCTCGGCGTCAGTTCTGGCCCTTGTACAGCTTGGACACGGTCAGCGCGGCGAACCACGCGACGAGGACGCCGACCACGGCCAGCAGCGCAATGAAGAAGATGTGCATCGCCCGGGTGCTCCTCGTGCTTCGTACGGGTGGGCCAGGTCGACCTGGCCGGGTGCCAAACGGCCTCAGTGTATAGGCTGCGAGCCGTGAAGCGATCTCTCGTGGTCAAGGTCACCGCAGGTCAGGACGCGCCGGAGCGCTGCTCCCAGGCGTTCACGGTGGCGTCGGTGGCGCTCGCGTCGGGCGTGGACGTATCGGTGTGGCTCACCGGCGAGTCGTCCTGGTTCGCGCTGCCCGGGCGCGCCGCCGAGTTCGAACTGCCGCACGCCGCGCCGCTGCCGGATCTGCTCGACGCGCTGATCGCGGGCGGCCGGGTGACCCTGTGCACGCAGTGCGCGGCGCGCCGGGAGATCACCGGCGACGACGTGCTGCCCGGGATCCGGATCGCCGGGGCCCAGGTGTTCGTCCAGGAAGCGCTCGCGGACGACGCCCAGGCGCTGGTGTACTGACGGTCCGCCCGCACGGGCCCGGGATCAGTGGCTGATCCCGGAGATGTTCAGGCCGATCACACCGAGCAGGACCAGGCCGATCGAGATCAGCTTGAGCGGCGACGAGCCCTCGTTCAGGAGCCAGATGCCCACCAACGCGGTGCCCGCCGCGCCGATTCCGGTCCACACCGCGTACGCGGGGCCGACCTCGAGCGACTTGAGCGCATAGGTGAGCAGCCCGAAGCTGCCCAGTGCACACGCGGCGAAGCCGACCGTGGGCCACAACCGGGTGAATCCGTGGCTCTGCTTGAGCATGATGGCGAAGCCGGTCTCCAGGATTCCCGCGATGATCACGATCATCCATGCCACGTGTTGCCTCCCGGCGTCGCGCGTTGCTTCCGGTGTCCCCTACTCCGAAAGGTCTGCCCCCCGGCGGATCCACCGAAGATACGGAAACCTTTCTGCCCCTGCGACCTTGGACACACACCGAACGACTCCACCCCTCCCCCGAGCACGTGGGGAGGGGTGGAGCCGTTTTGCCGCCGATCGGGCTGCGGGGTCCGAGGGTGTACGTCCGAAGGAGACCCGCCCCCGTCGGGGTCAGACCGCGATCTCGACCTCGGCGACGGTGCCCTTCTCGGACACCACGACGCTGCGGTCCACGGTTGCGCCGGGGACGAGCGCCCGCACGGTCCAGTTGCCCGGCGCCGCGAAGAACCGGAACTGGCCGGTCGCGGACGTGGGCACCTCGGCGGTGAAGTCGCCGCCCGCGTCGAGCAGGCGCACGTAGCCGTTGATCGGCTGCCCGCCCTTGGTCACCGCCCCCTGAATGATGGTTTCCTTCGCCACGTCAACTCCTGCCAGATCCGGGCCGCCGGCCTTCGCACCGCACATCGTTCTTGCTCCCTGAAGTCGGGTAGGTGGTGTAGCCGTCGGTCACTTGCCGTCGCCGAGCTCGATCGGCACGCCTACCAGCGCGCCGTACTCGGTCCACGAGCCGTCGTAGTTGCGGACGTTGCCCTGCTCCAGCAGCTCGTGCAGGACGAACCACGTGTGCGCCGAGCGCTCGCCGATCCGGCAGTAGGCGATGGTGTCCTTCGCCAGGTCCACGCCCTCGCCCTCGTACAGCGCGGTGAGCTCCTCGTTGGTCTTGAAGGTGCCGTCGTCGTTGGCGGCCTTCGACCACGGGATGTTCTTCGCGGTCGGCACGTGGCCGGCCTTCTGCGACTGCTCCTGCGGCAGGTGCGCCGGGGCGAGCAGCTTGCCGGAGAACTCGTCGGGCGAACGCACGTCGACCAGGTTCAGCGAACCGATCGCGGCGAGCACGTCGTCGCGCCAGGCGCGGATCGAGGTGTCCTGCTCCTTGGCCACGTAGTTCGTCGCGGCGCGCTCGGGCACCTCGACGACCAGCTCGCGCGAGTCGAGCTCCCACTTCTTGCGACCGCCGTCGAGCAGCTTGACGTCGCCGTGGCCGTAGAGCTTGAAGTACCAGTAGGCGTAGGACGCGAACCAGTTGTTGTTGCCGCCGTAGAGCACGACGGTGTCGTCGTTGGAGATGCCCTTGGCCGAGAGCAGCGCGGAGAAGCCGGCCTCGTCGACGAAGTCGCGCTTGACCGGGTCCTGCAGGTCGTCGCGCCAGTCGATGCGCACCGCGCCGCGGATGTGGTTCTTGACGTAGGCGCTGGTGTCCTCGTCGACCTCGACGAGCACGACCTTCGGGTCGTCCAGGTGGGCCTGGACCCAGTCGGCGTCTACCAGAACGTCGGAGCGGCTCATGGGGATACCTCCGGTGCAGAAGTGCGCGGGCTTGCCGCGGATGTGGGGGTACGCGGTCTCGGGGTACACCCGGTCGTGCCGCGGCGCCGCGGCAGGCGGGGGTGTGGGTGTGTCCGTGGTGGCTACGCGGGGGCCGGGTGCCCGTTCCACCGCGTCGTCACACGGTTCGGGTCCCGGGTCCGACGGTCGGTCGCGATCCGCCTCGGGCGGATCGCCGATCGACGACTGTCGGCAAGTCAGTCAGCGCAACACAGGCAGGTCTGCGTGCGGCACAGGTCCACTGCGCGCCGCTTGGTGAGGTCATCCGCCTGTCGCTTCACAACATCGATCGTAGGGAGCTGAGCCACCCGTGTCATGCCTGGCCCACGATGTGAGACAAAATTGTCCGCCCATTGAGATGGACGGACAATTGGCACCGATTTGTCATGGTTGCGAGGGCGGAATCTCCAGCAGTTGTTCGCCGTCGCCGACCGTTTTGACGGCGAACCGAGTGATCTCACCGACCGGGATGCTGGTCGCGCCCCGAATCGGATCGCCGGGTCCGTACTCGCCGTTCGGGACCACCCACGAGGACGCCGTCTCCACCCGGCCCCGGGTGCCGTAGACGTCCAACTGGCAGCGGGTACCCGGCCGGATGCCGGACAGCGACAGGTCCACGCTGCTGCCCCACGCGGTGGCGGCGTAGCGCAGTTCGGCGCCCATGCCGGAGCGCGGGTCGCCGCCGCGGGCGACCCGACCGCCCGGCTGCCCGGGCGGCGGCGCGGTACCGGCCGGCCCGGCCGTCGCGGATGGGTGCCCCGGCGCCGCGGTCTTCGGCGGTGCGGCGGCCGTGCCGCCGGTGTCCGAGGAGTCCCCGAGGGCCCAACCGGTGAACCCCGCGAGGACCATCAGCACGGCCGCCGCGGCGGCCACCGCATGGCGCAACCGGCGGCGCCGATCCGCCTGCCGGGCCGCGGCGAACAACACGCGTGCGGGCGCGGTGCCGTTCGCGGCCGCGCCGCTGGCCTCGGCCTCGGCCTCGGTCAGCCGGGCGAGCAGGGCGGGCAGGCCCGCGAGTTCCTCGTATTCGGCCCGGCAGCGCGGGCACGTGGCCACGTGTTGCCGGACTCGGGCGGCCTCTCCCTCGCCGAGGGCGCCGACCACGAACGCGCCGAGGTCCAGGCGGGCCACCGCGCAGCTCAGCCGGGCGGGTGGGCCCGCCGGCTTCGGCGGATGCGCATCGGGAGCGGCGCCGTTCGCCACCGCGTTCTCGTCCCCGGTGTCCGTCACGGGACCAACCCCCTTTCCTCGAAGGCCACGCGCAGCGCTCGCAGCGCGTAGTACGTCCGTGATTTGACCGTGCCCTCGGGCACACCCAACGTCTTGGCCGCGTCGGCCACCGAACTGCCCCGGTAGTAGGTCTCCAACAGCACGGCCCGGTGTTCGGGGCTCAGTGCGGCCATGGCGTCGGCGACGTCCCACGCGAGCACGGCCCGGTCGAACTCGGCCTCGGCGCCCTCGTCCGCCACCGTCGCCGGCACCGCGTCGCCGGTCTCGGGCGGTCGGGCCCGACGGGCCCGGCCGACGTCGATCACCACGTTGCGGGCCACCGTGCACAACCAGCCCCGCACCGAGCCCCGGGCCGGGTCCAGCGCCTCGGGATGACGCCAGGCACGCAGCAGCGTCTCCTGGACCACATCCTCGGCCAAGGCCCGATCGCCGCCGGTCAGGCGCAACGCGAAGCCGAGGAGCGGGCCGCCGTGTTCGAGGTAGAGCGTGCGGATGACCGCTTCGTCGGCGGTCGATATTCGCGAGGCCGAGTGCAGCGGGTCGGCGGCGGGCCGCTCGTCCCCGGCGGGGGGCCGGGCCAGGAAGGCCCGGGCCGCCGCCGGATCGGCCTGGGCCTCGACGCCGAGCACTTTCGAACGTTGCGCCACACCCTCTGCACGGGTGGGCGGGTCCGGCGGTTCATCCCGGCTCCCGGGACGGGACCGGCGGTGTATCCACGGCATGGCCGCATCCTCCCGTGGCGGAGCCGCCGCCGCACGGTTAATCAGCCGATCATGACCCTGCCCAGCAAATACGCCGCCGGAGCGGCGAGTGCGAGCGGCAGGGACACACCGGCGGTGAAGTGAACGAACCTGGACGGATGGTCGTATCCGGCGACCCGTCGGCCGAGCAGCCCGAGCGCCGAGGCCGCGGCGCCGAGCAGCGCGGCGTACGGGGCGTCGCCGCCGAGAGCAATGCCCGCGGCGGCGCCGGCCGCAGTGCCGAGCAGCCAGGACGGGATCGGCGCGACGGCCGGCGGCAGCGGCACCGCCCGCACCAGCGTGGCGACACCGGCCGCGAGCGCCGCGGACACCACTGCCGCGCCCGCGTCGATCGGACCGTCATGGAGTTCGCCCGCGACCAGGTAGGCAACGTCGAAAGCGGTGATCAGCGCAGCGGACGTGGTCACCGTGAGCGCGGGCAACAACTCGCCCGGCCGGGCGCCGCTCCGGGCCTGGAGCGCGAGCATCACCAGCAACGTCCCGGCGAGCACGGCGGGCACGCTCGCCAGGCCCTGCTCGCCCTTGGCGTACACCGCGATGTCGGTACCGAACGCGGCCACCACGACCAGCGCGATGCCCTGGCGCGCGGGCCACATGCCGTTGAGCCGGAACCACCCGACAGCGGTGAGCACTTGCAGGAACGCGACGCCGAGCACGAGGGCCGGCTTCCCGGCGACCGCGGTCACCGCCAGGACGGCGGCGAGGCCGACTGTGCACAGCGCCGGCAACATGCCCGGCGGATCCCAGATCGGCGTCCGGGCCGAGCGCGTGGACACCTCGCCGGTGCGCTGGGCCGGCACGCGGGCGAGGCGGCGCCCGGAGTCGGGGAGGTCGTATTCGGCGGGGGCGTCGTATATGGCGGGCGCGTCGTCCGGGTGGTCGCCGTCGTAGGTGAAGTCGGCGGCGAAGTCGGGGTGGTTCTGCTCGTGGTCGAAGGCGGCCCGGTCGACCGACTCGTCCCGCAGATGGGCGTCCTCGGGTCGATACCCGCCGTACGAATTTGGCCCGGACTCGGGAACCGGCTCGACGATGGCCGGCAGCATGCTCGTCGCACCGTCCCGGTCCGCGTAGCCCGAGCCGTAACCGTCCCGCCCGGGTTCGGCGAGCGCGGGCAGCACCTCGGTGGCGTCCGGGTAGCCGTATCCGCCGGCGGGCGCGGTCGGCACGGGTTCGGCGTACGCCTGGGGTGCCTGCGGGGCTTGCAGGGCCTGCGGAGCCTGCGCATAGGCGCCCTGGGGGTAGGGCTCCTGCGGGTAGGACTCGTGCGGGTAGGGCTCCTGGGCGTAGGTGTCCTGCGGGTAGGTCTCGTGTGGCCGGGGTTCCGCCGGATACGGCGTCGCCGGGTAGCCGTGCGAGCCGTGGTCGCCGGCGGCCGGCTGTGCGTACTGCCCGGGCTCGGCGTAGCCGCCGTGCCGTCCGTCGTACGACGCGGCGGCCGGTGCGTCGTACGGCTCGCCGTAGTACTCGCCGGGCGGCGCAAACGCCTGCTCGCCGTAACCAGGTCCCGACAGGCTCGGGTCGAACGGGGCCTCGCCCGGGTGGATCGCCCCGGGGTCGTAGCCGCCCGGTTCCTCGTATCGGTCGCCCGCCGGGCGCCCGCGCCGGCCGCTCATCCGCCGGCGAAGGGAGGGAGGACCTCGACGGTGCCGCCCTCGGTCAGGGTGATCGCCGTGTGGTCGCGCCGCCCGACGGGGTCGCCGTCCACGACGAACGAGCAGTTCGCGACGACCGCGCCGAAGCGGATCGAGTCGCCGTGCCGCTCCCGGGCGCGCCGCAGCGCCTCGGCGAGAGTGGCCGCGTCGTACGGCTCCTCGGCCGTGCCCGCGGCTTCCTTCGCCGCGGCCCAGTACCGCATGGTGCCGACCGCCATCGCGCGCCCTCCCGTGTGTCCGTGTGTGCGTCGCAGCCTCCGGTACCGGCGGCCCCGAAGTGTGCAGCATCCATGATGACGCCTCCGCACCGACCACTCGGCCCAGGCGCCCCCGGGATCATCCTCCGGCGTACGTTCACCCCGACGCGCGGCGACCGGCCCGCGGTAGCCGCGAAGCGGACAGGCGCCACGCCCCGGAAGCACACGGCCCACCCCACGCGAAACGGACTCGCCCGACACCGGCCACACCCCACCGGGTTGCTCGCGCAACGCGGCCGGGTGCCCTCCACGCCGCGCGCTCCTTCCGGGCGTGCCACGAATCGGTGAACCCATGGGTGGTTGTGGGGGCTCGATCGGGTGGGTCGGAATCGGCTTCCGGGTGTGTGTCGCGCTGGTCCGAGCGGTGGTGTCGTGGGTGGAGCGGGAGGTCGGGTGCAGGCATTCCGGTGAAAACCGGGTCCGTTGGGTGTCCGCAGTGCGGGAAGATCCACGGGTAGGTCGGTTCCCGGAGACATGTTCGCTATCCTGACTTCGCAGGCTCACCTTCGATGACGGGCACACCCCAAGGACCCCAGAAGTGGTTCCCGAACGGTTACGAAATCGGACGAGTCGGCGACCAATGAAGGATCCGGGCGACGATGCCCCGGGTCCTTTCGTGTTTTGTGCCTGTTTTGGGAGGTGTCCCGTTGAGTGCACTGCTGCTGCTCACGAACGCGCTCCAGCCGTCGGCCGAGGTGCTGCCCGCGCTCGGTCTGCTGCTGCACCAGGTACGCGTGGCCCCGGCGGAGGCGTCCGCGTTGGTCGACGCGCCGGCTGCGGACGTCATCCTGGTCGACGGTCGGCGTGACCTCCCCCAGGTGCGCAGTCTGTGTCGGGTGTTGCGGACCACCGGGGTCGGTGCCCCGCTGGTGCTGGTGGCCACCGAGGGCGGGCTGGCCGCGTTGACCGCGGACTGGGGCGTCGACGACGTCCTGCTGGACACCGCCGGCCCCGCCGAGGTCGAGGCGCGACTGCGGCTGGCGATCGGCCGGCTCCAGGCGGCGCAGGGGGCCGAGGACGAGCCCACCGAGATCCGCAACGGCGACCTGAGCATCGACGAGGCCACCTACAGCGCGAAGCTGCGCGGTCGGGTGCTTGACCTGACGTTCAAGGAGTTCGAACTGATCAAGTACCTCGCGCAGCACCCGGGCCGGGTGTTCACCCGGGCCCAGTTGTTGCAGGAGGTGTGGGGTTACGACTACTTCGGCGGCACCCGCACGGTGGATGTGCACGTGCGCCGCCTGCGAGCCAAACTCGGGCCCGAGCACGAGTCGTTGATCGGCACGGTGCGCAACGTCGGCTACCGGTTCGTGGTGCCCGATCGGGGCGTCGGCGAGCCCGCGCTCGCCGAACGCTCGTGACCCGCGCGTACGTGACCCGTGCGTACGTGACCCCTCGCTCGGCACCGGCCCCGTCGGTGGAGCCGACGGGGCGTCATATCCCTTACATAGCAGTGCAAAGCAGACGTATCCGGAAGAACGCGGAGGACCATCGCGTCCCCCGTCCAGGTTGTGAACTCCCGTGAGTCGCGCCGGTCCCCATCCCTACAATGACCGCGTGCCCAAAGTGACCCGCGACGACGTCGCCCGCCTCGCGGGGACCTCCACCGCGGTGGTCTCCTACGTCGTCAACAATGGCCCGCGCCCCGTCGCGCCGGCCACGCGCGAGCGTGTGCTCGCCGCGATAGACAAGCTGGGCTACCGGCCCGACAGCGTGGCCCAGGCGATGGCCAGCCGCCGGACCAACCTGATCGGCCTGGTGCTGCCCGACGCCCGGCAAGCCTTCTTCGCCGAACTCGCGCACACCGTCGAACAGGCCGCGTTCGAGCAGGGCCGGCTGGTGTTGATAGGCAATTCCGACTACGAGGACGACCGCGAACTGCACTACGTGCGCGCGTTCCTCGGCATGCAGGTGTCCGGGCTCGTGCTGGTCAGCCAGGGTCCCTCGGAGCGCGCCGCGCGCGAGATCGCCACCCGGGACGTGCGGGTGGTGCTGATGCACCGTCAGCCCGATGCGCTCGGCGGTGACGCGGTCATCCTGGACGACGTCCAGGGCGCCTACACCGCGGTCCGCCACCTGCTCGACACCCACGGCTTCACCCGGGTGGACTGCCTGGGCGGTCCGGCCAGCACGCCGGACTCGGGTGACCCGGTCACCGACCACGTAACCGGCTGGCGGCGGGCGATGACCGAGCGCGGGCTGCCCACCGAGGGTCTGCTGCACGAGGCACCCTTCGGTCGGTTCGGCGCCTACCAGGTCGCGCTGTCGCTGCTGACCGGCCCGGATCGGCCCCGGGCGCTGTTCTGCTCGACCGACGACCAGGCGATGGGCGTCCTGCACGCGGCCCGCGAGGCGGGCGTGCGGGTGCCGGACGACCTCGCGGTGGTGGGCTTCGACGACATCGCCGAGGCGGCCATCGCCGATCCGCCGTTGACCACGGTGACCTCCGACCGGCCGGGCATGGCCCGCGCCGCGGTGGAGCTGGCGCTGGAGCGCGAACCGGCCGCGGCCGGCGACCCGCGGGTGCGTACCTTCCCGTCCACGCTGGTGGTCCGCCGCAGCTGCGGCTGCGGCTGACGGCCGCGTAACCACCCACGGCGCCGCTCAGTACCGTGGAGGCCATGGACCTCGCGGATGTGTCGATCGAGACGGTGAATCGGGCCTCGGCGGAAGACGCCTCGGCCGTGTCGGCCCTCGCGGAGGCGACGGCCGGTGTCGACGGCGCCTCGCCGCTGTCCGAACAGTCCCGGCTGGAGCTGCGGCACGGCGCACCGGCGGCGCGCGAGGTGCTCGCCCGGGACGGCGCCGCCATCGTCGGCTTCGCACACCTGGACGGCTCGGATCTCGTGGACGGCCCGTCCGCCGAACTGTTCGTCGCTCCGGCCGCGCGCGGCGCGGGCCTGGGCCGGGCGCTGCTGGAGACGCTGGTGACCGAGGCGGCCCGGATCGACGAGGCCGGCCGGTTGCGGGTGTGGGCGCACGGCAAGCTGCCCGCGGCCCAGCGGCTGGCCGCGGCGCTGGGCTTCGCCGCGTTCCGCGAGTTGTGGCAGATGCGCCGCGCGGCCGCCACCCCGGTGCCCGACCCGGACATGCCCGCCGACGTGCGGCTGCGCACCTTCCGTCCGGGCGTGGACGACCAGGCCTGGCTGGCGCTCAACGCCAAGTCCTTCGCGCACCACCCCGAGCAGGGCGCGTGGACGGCGGACGATCTGCGCCGCCGGTTCGCCGAACCGTGGTTCGACCCGGCCGGTTTCTTCCTCGCCGAGGACCCGAACACCGGCGAGCTGCTCGGCTTCCACTGGACCAAGACACACCCCGCGACCGCGGACTCGGGCCCGCTGGGCGAGGTGTACGTGGTCGGTGTCGACCCGGCGGCGCAGGGTCGCGGGCTCGGCGCGCTGCTGACCTCGGTGGGCCTGCGGCACCTGGCCCAGCGCACCGTGGATGGCCGTCCGCTCACCGAAACCCTGCTCTATGTGGACGCGGACAACGAGGCGGCGGTCAAGGTGTACACCCGTCTGGGCTTTCGCATACACACTGTCGATGTCATGTACCGGCGCTGAACACCGTGTGAAACCTGGCGAACATCTGTTTCGGGTCGGGGTCGCACAGGTGCGCATAGACCGCCGCGAAATGACAATGGTCTGATGAACGCCGAGACCCCTGCCGCTCGATCCTCCCGACACCTGACCGTGGCCGTGCCACCGGCGAAGGCCGGCGGCACGAACTCGGCGGCCGCGGCCCCGCCGCATCCGGAGGACGAGTTGCCGCCGGACCGGTTTCTGGACCGGGAGGGCAGCTGGCTGGCGTTCAACGAACGCGTGCTCGAACTCGCCGAGGACCCGAGCACACCGCTGCTGGAGCGGGCGCGATACCTGGCCATTTTCGCGTCCAACCTCGACGAGTTCTTCATGGTTCGGGTGGCCGGTCTCAAGCGCCGGATCGCCACCGGTCTCGCGGTGCGCGCCGCCAGCGGCCTACAGCCGCGCGAGGTGCTGGAGAACATCTGGTCGCGCAGCCGCGCACTGATGGCCCGGCACTCCACGTGCTTCCACCACGATGTGCTGCCCGCGCTCGGCGAGGCCGACATCCAGTTGCTGCGCTTCGACGACCTGACCGACGGCGAGCGGCAGTCGTTGTACGCGCTCTTTCGCGAGCGGGTCTTCCCGGTGCTCACCCCCTTGGCGGTCGACCCGGCGCACCCGTTCCCGTACATCTCCGGCCTGTCGCTGAACCTGGCCGTGATCGTGCGCAATCCGCGCTCGGGCAACGAGCACTTCGCCCGGGTCAAGGTGCCGCCGCTGCTGCCGCGCTTCGTGGAGACCGCGCCGGCCCGCTTCGTGCCGCTCGAGGAGGTGATCGCCGAATTCCTCGGCGACCTGTTCCCGGGCATGGACGTGCTGGGCCACCACGCCTTCCGGGTCACCCGCAACGAGGACCTCGAGGTCGAGGAGGACGACGCGGAGAACCTGCTCCAGGCACTGGAGCGGGAGCTGATGCGCCGCCGGTTCGGTCCGCCGGTCCGGCTCGAGGTCGAGGAGACCATCGACCCGCACGTGCTCGACCTGCTGGTGCGCGAGCTGGGCGTGGGCGAGAAGGAGGTCTACCCGCTGCCCGGCCCGCTCGACCTGACCGGTCTGCATGCGATCGCCGACCTGGACAAGCCCGAACTCAAGTTCGGCCGCTTCGTCGCCGGCACCCATCGCGACCTGGCCGAGGTGGAGACCGCGCAGGCCGCCGATGTGTTCGCCGCGATGCGCAAGCGCGACATCCTGGTGCACCACCCCTACGACTCGTTCGCCACCTCGGTCCAGGCCTTCCTGGAGCAGGCCGCGGCCGACCCGGACGTGCTCGCGATCAAGCAGACCCTGTACCGCACCTCGGGCGACTCGCCGATCGTGGACGCCCTGGTGGACGCGGCCGAGGCCGGCAAGCAGGTACTGGTCCTGGTCGAGCTCAAGGCCCGCTTCGACGAGCACGCCAACATCACCTGGGCGCGCAAGCTGGAGCAGGCCGGCTGCCATGTCGTGCACGGCGTGGTGGGGCTCAAGACGCACTCCAAGCTGAGCCTGGTGGTCCGCCAGGAGGGCGACACGCTGCGCCGCTACTGCCACATCGGCACCGGCAACTACAACCCGAAGACGGCCCGGCTCTACGAGGACCTGGGCCTGTTGACCGCCGACCCGCAGGTCGGCGAGGACATGTCGAACCTGTTCAACCGGCTCTCCGGCTACTCGCGCGCGCAATCGTTTCGGCGGTTGCTGGTGGCCCCGCACTCGTTGCGCAACGGGCTGGTCGAGCGGATAGAGCGCGAGGTGGCCAACCACGAGCAGGGGCTGCCGGCGTACGTCCGGCTCAAGTCGAACTCGCTGGTCGACGAATTGGTGATCGACGCGCTCTACCGTGCCTCGCAGGCCGGCGTCCCGGTCGATCTGTGGATCCGGGGCATCTGCGCACTGCGCCCGGGCGTTCCCGGTCTGTCCGAGACCATCCGAGTACGCAGTATTCTCGGGCGTTTTTTGGAACACTCGAGAGTGTGGGTGTTCGCCGGCGGCGGCGAACCGGAGGTGTGGATCGGCAGTGCCGACCTGATGCACCGCAACCTGGACCGCAGGGTCGAGGCGGCGGTGCGGTTGCGCGGTGACCGACACCGCGACGAGATGACGTCCTTCATGGACCTGGGGATGAGCGCGGAGACCGCGTCCTGGCACCTGGACCGGGACGGCACCTGGACCAGGCACGCGACCGCTGCCGACGGCAGCCGGCTTCGTGACGTGCAGGAGCACCTCATCGAGACCCGGAGGCGCAGACGTGGGCCGGACTAAGCAGGAGACCACCATTCCTCGGCAGCGCGCGGCGGCCGAGGACACTTCGGCCGGCGCGATCCTGCTCGCCCATCTGGTCGGGGAAGCCGGTGCGTTCATCGACGAGCTGCCCCGGCTGAGCGCGGGCGAGGAGGAGGCCGCGCACAACGCGCGCGTGGCCGCCCGACGGATCCGCAGCGCGCTGGCCACGTGCGGGCCGCTCGTGGCGCCGGAGCCCGCCGCACGACTGCGCACCCGGTTGCGCGACGCGGCGGACGCCCTCGCGGGCGAGCGGGACGCCGAGGTGCTGCTGGAGCGCCTGCTGGCCGACCTGGACACGCTGCCGGAGCGCCCCGGCTCGGCTCGGGCCCGGGCGATCGTCACCCGCCGAATGCGCGGCGATCTGGGCGCCGGTCGGGCCCGCGCGCTGACCGCGCTCGGTACGGGAGTGTTCACCACGCTGTCCGCGGACCTGGTGGAGCCGGCTCTGGGCCTGACCTTCACCGAGCGGGCCGCGGCGCCGGGCGCCGAACTCGTGCCCAAGCTGGTCGCCCGGACGCTGCGCCGGCTGGACCGCGCCGCCGACGCGCTGCCGCTGGCGGAAGCGGGCGTGCCCTATCCGGCCGACCACGCCGGGTTCACCCCGTACGCGGGCACCGACGACGATGCCTGGCACCGGGTGCGGATCCTGGCCAAGCGGGCCCGCTACGCGGCCGACATGTGCGTGCCCGCGTTCGGCCCGCCGGCCGCTCGGCTGGCCCGGCGGCTCAAGGCGGTGACCGAGGTGCTCGGCGTGCACCAGGACGCGACCATCGCCGCCGACGCGGTCGCCGAGCTCGCGGCCGGTCCCCGGGTCGGCGGGCCCGCCGCCTTCGTCCTGGGCGAGTTGTACGCGCACGAGCGGCGGGTCGCCACGGCTCAGCGGTACGCGTTCACGCGGGTGTGGCCCAGGGCCGGCACCCCGGAAGCGCGGGCGTGGCTCGATGGATGACCCGCCCGGGGTCGCGCCCGCCGACCACCACCCGGTACTCGCCGCGGGCGGGGTGTTGTGGCGTCGGGCGGGGGACGCGGTGCAGGTCGGATTGGTGCATCGGCCGCGCTATGACGACTGGTCCTTCCCCAAGGGCAAGCTGGAGCCGGGCGAGCCCGCGGTGGTGGCCGCGGTCCGCGAGATCGCCGAGGAGACCGGGTATCGGGCCATCCTGGGACGCGAGCTGGGCGTGCGCAGCTATCCGATGCGCTCGCGCGATCGAATCAAGATCAACCGCTACTGGGTCGCCGAGGCGGTCGCGGGCGAGTTCGTCGCCAATCACGAGGTGGACCGGATGTGGTGGGGTCCGCCGGAGCAGGCCGCGACGCTGACCGGGACCCCGGAGTACACCGCGTCGCTGACCGACGCGTTTCGCACCGGGCCGCCGCCCGCGACGGTGCCGGTCCTGGTGTTGCGCGCGGGCCCGGCGTTCGCCCGGGATCTGGTGCCGATGCTGGCCGCGTTCGGACCGGTCGAGGTGTACGGCTGCGCGGAGTCGGCCGCCGCCGCGACGGTGGCGCCCTATGTCGCGGCCGTGGGCGCGCGGGTCCGGGCAACCTCGTGCTCGGTGGCCCAGGCGCTGCGCGGCGGCCGGCCGACCCTGCTGTGCGCACCCGTTCCGGACCTGCCCGGCGCCGGCCCCGGGATGAGTGCCACCCGGCTGGCCGTCGAGCCGTTGTTGCCCGGGGAGTTCGCCGTATTGCACGCGTGGGCGGGTCGAGTTGTGGCCATGGGCCGTTACGCTCCCTACCCGACGGGAAGCTGAGCACTTGGTCAAGCCGTGATCACGGTTTACCCAACGTCACACTGCGCGTATCTGAACATCCGATGAACACGATTCGGCCGGTGCGCCAAAGCCCCAGTTCACGGGTAGTAAATGCGCACATGGACGGACAATTCATCCAGCGGTCGGCTTATCTGACTCGACCGTTCGAGTTCACCTTCGGTTCACTTTGCGCGGCGGATCGCTTCATTCTCACGGCCTAACTTCATGGATGACGGCGACCATTCGGAACGCCGCACACGAGTTGAGTTCGATCGAAAGGGAGCGCCGTGACCATTCGGCCCCGCAGTGTCCGTCGCGGTATCGGCTTCACCGGCCTGGCACTCGCCGGCGCGCTCACGCTGGCCGCGTGTGGCTCCGACGACAACAGCTCGGGTGACGACAAGAAGTCGTCGACGAAGGGCGCGGCGGCCCCCGGCGCCGAGACCCCCAAGGGTGACTGCGGCACCGGCAAGCTCGCCGCCGCCGGTTCCAGCGCCCAGAAGAACGCGATGGACGAGTGGATCAAGGCGTACCAGGCCAAGTGCTCGGGTGCCTCGATCGACTACGCGTCCTCGGGTTCGGGCACCGGCCGTCAGTCGTTCTTCGACAAGCAGGTCACCTTCGCCGGCTCCGACTCCGCGCTCAAGCCGGAAGAGGTCGCCAAGGCGGGCGCGGCGTGCGCCCCCGGCCAGGCGATCAACCTGCCGATGGTGACCGGCCCGATCGCGATCGCGTACAACGTCTCCGGCGTCAAGGACCTGACCCTGGACGCGAAGACGATCGCCGGCATCTTCTCCGGCAAGATCACCAAGTGGGACGCCGCCGAGATCAAGGCGCTGAACCCGAACGCGCAGCTGCCCGCCACCGCGATCCAGACCGTGCACCGCTCGGAGGCCTCGGGCACCACCGAGAACTTCACCAAGTACCTCAAGGCCGCGGCCGGCGCCGACTGGACCTTCGACGCGGCCCAGGACTGGAAGGCCCCGGGCGGTCAGGGTGCCAAGGGCAGCGAGGGTGTCGCTTCCATCGTGAAGTCGACGCAGGGCGGCATCAGCTACATGGAGCAGTCCTACGCGGAGAACTCCGGCCTGGGCATCGCGCAGATCAACACGGGCGCGTCGGCCCCGGTCAAGCTCACCCCGGAGGCCGCGGGCAAGGCCGTCGAGGCTGCCAAGATCGTGGGCGAGGGCAACGACCTGAAGCTGTCGGTCGACTACGCGACCAAGGCCGAGGGCGCCTACCCGATCATCCTGGTCACCTACGAGATCGTTTGTGAGAAGGGCACCGCCGCGGACAAGCTCCCGCTGCTGAAGTCCTTCCTCAACTACACCTCCAGCGCCGAAGGCCAGAAGGTCCTCGCGGGCATCGGCTACGCGCCGCTCCCGACGACGGTCGCGGACAAGGTCCGCGCCGCCGTGGCCGGTCTGTCCTAGTCCGAGCCCGCTGAGCGACCGACTCGTACGGAGAGAGATGTCCACCACCACTCCCACCGCACCGGCGGAACCCGAGCGCAAGGCCCCCTCGGCCAAGCGCACCAAGGTTCGGCCAGGCGACCGGATCTTCTCCGGTGCCGCCCGCGGCGCCGGCATCAGCCTGCTCGCCATCATGGCCGCGATCGCGATCTTCCTCGTGGTCAAGGCGACGGACGCACTGTCGAAGAACCAGGGCAGCTTCCTGACCGACCAGGGTTGGGACCCGAACACGGCGAAGCCCGCGTTCGGTGTCGTCACTCTGGTGTTCGGGACGGTTGTCAGCGCCACCATCGCGATGCTCATCGCGGTGCCGGTCGCGGTGGGGGTGGCGCTGTTCATCACGCACTACGCCCCCCGGCGGATCGCCCAGACACTCGGCTACGTCATCGACCTGCTGGCCGCGGTGCCCAGCGTGGTCTACGGCCTGTGGGGCTACATCTTCCTGGCCCCCAAGCTGCTCGGCCTGCACGCGTGGTTGTCCGACTACCTCGGTTGGATCCCGCTGTTCGACAAGGAGCAGGCGGGCGTCACCGCCCGCACGCTGTTCACCGTCGGCATCGTGCTGGCCATCATGATCCTGCCGATCATCGCGGCGGTCACCCGTGAAGTCTTCCTCCAGGTACCCCGCGCCCATGAGGAGGCCGCGCTCGCACTCGGCGCCACCCGCTGGGAAATGATCCGGGTCGCGGTGCTGCCCTACGGCAAGCCCGGCATCATCAGCGCGTCGATGCTCGGCCTCGGCCGCGCGGTCGGCGAGACCATCGCGGTCGCCATGGTGCTCTCCCCCAGCTTCAACGTCTCGATCCACATCCTGGACCCGGGCAACAACACGATCGCGGCGAACATCGCGAACCAGTTCGGCGAGTCCAACGACATCGGCCGCGGCGCGTTGATCGCCTCCGGCCTGGTCCTGTTCATCATGACGCTGCTCGTCAACGGTGCCGCGCGCATCGTCATCAACCGGCGCAAGGCGTTCTCTGGAGCGAACTCATGACCGTCCTGGACACGGGCGACAAGCGCCCGGGCATCGGTACGGACGCGGTCGAGACCGATCGCGCCGGTCTGGCGGACCCGCGCGCGGCCTCGCTGACCCGTCGCACCCTGCCGCGTCAGGTGCCGTGGGCGATCGCCGCCGGCGGCGTGTTGCTGACGATCGTGTTCAAGCTGACCCTGGACAACTGGGGCCTCGCGGTCTTCCTCGGCGGAGTGGCCTTCATCGTCGCCCTCTCCGCCGTCTCGTGGCGCTTCGAGGACAGCCGTCGGGCCCGGGACCGGTTCGCCACCAGCCTGATCTCCACCGCGTTCGTGCTCGCCGTGCTGCCGCTGGTCTCGCTGCTTGGCTACACGATCCAGCGCGGCGCGGACAAGCTCACCCCGTACTTCCTGTCCCACTCGATGCGCGGCGTGGGCGCCCGGGACGACACCGGCGGCGTCTACCACGCGATCATCGGCACCCTGGAGCAGGTCGGCCTGGCCGCCCTGATCGCGGTCCCGATCGGTCTGCTCACCGCGATCTACCTGGTCGAGTACGGGCGCGGCCGGCTGGCCAAGACGATCACCTTCTTCGTCGACGTGATGACCGGTCTGCCGTCGATCGTCGCGGGTCTGTTCATCTACGCCTTCTGGATCATGATGCTCGGCTTCGAGGCCTCCGGCTTCGCCGGGTCGCTGGCGCTGATGATCCTGATGTTGCCGACCGTGGTGCGCTCCGCCGAGGAGATGCTGAAGCTGGTCCCGAACGAGCTGCGCGAGGCCAGCCTGGCCCTTGGCATCCCGATGTGGCGTACGGTGCTCAAGGTGGTGCTGCCCACCGCGTTCGGCGGCATCGTCACCGGCGTGATGCTCTCCATCGCCCGCGTGATCGGCGAGACCGCCCCGCTGCTGTTGCTCGTCGGGCTCACCCAGTCGATCAACACCGACCCCTTCTCCGGGTGGCAATCGGCACTGCCGCTGTACGTGTTCGACCAGAACCACGCCGGCAACCAGTTCGCCGAGGAACGGGCCTGGGCCGCAGCGCTCACGCTGATCATCATCGTCATGATCCTGAACCTGGCGGCGCGGTTGATCGCCCGCTGGAAGGCACCGAAGGCGGGCCGATGAAGCCCACGACGACGACCCGAACGGCCGACCGCGGCACCGACATCCGTACCGATCTCGAGGCAGGAATGACCAAGCGCATCGAAGTTGCCGGACTCAACGCCTACTACGGCTCGCACAAGGCCGTCGAGGACATCTCGATGACCATGGAGCCGCGTTCGGTCACGGCCTTCATCGGTCCTTCCGGCTGCGGCAAGTCCACCTTCCTCCGCACGCTGAACCGGATGCACGAGCTGATCCCGGGCGCCTCGGTGGACGGATCGGTCGCGCTGGACGGGCAGGACCTGTACGGCAGCGAGATCGACCCGGTCGCGGTCCGCCGCACGGTCGGCATGGTCTTCCAGCGGCCCAACCCGTTCCCGACCATGTCGATCTACGACAACGTCGCGGCCGGGCTCAAGCTCGCGGGCATCAAGCGCAAGGGCGACCTCGACGCGATCGTCGAGCGCTCACTGCGCGGCGCGAACCTGTGGACCGAGGTCAAAGACCGACTGAGCAAGCCCGGCGCGGGCCTGTCCGGCGGCCAGCAGCAGCGGCTGTGCATCGCGCGCGCGATCGCGGTCGAGCCGCAGGTGCTGCTGATGGACGAGCCGTGCTCGGCGCTAGACCCGATCTCCACGCTCGCGATCGAGGACCTGATCGCGCTGCTCAAGGAGCGGTACACGATCGTGATCGTGACCCACAACATGCAGCAGGCCGCGCGCGTCTCGGACAAGACCGCGTTCTTCAACCTGGCGGGCCCGGGTCAGCCCGGCAAGCTGGTGGAGATCGGCGACACCGAGACGATCTTCTCGGCGCCGACCCAGGAATCCACGGCGGACTACATCGCCGGCCGGTTCGGCTGACGGTCGAGAGTCGGCGGATCGCCGAGATGGACATGCAAGAGGGCCCACACCGGGACGGGTGTGGGCCCTCTCGTTCGATATGTCGCCTGCGAGCCGTGTGCCCCGTACGTCCTGCATTACGTACGCGGCGCGTGGTCCGCGGATCAGCCCACGATCAGGTAGGTGATCCAGTACACGCCGGCCGCGACCAGGCCGGCGGCCGGCATCGTGGTGAACCAGCCGATCAGGATGTTCTTGGCGACACCCCAGCGCACCGCCTTGACCCGCTTGGTCGCGCCCACGCCCATGATCGCCGAGGTGATGATGTGCGTGGTGGAAATCGGCGCCTTGAAGACGTAGGCCGTGGTGTACAGGATCGAGGCGGCCGTGGTCTCGGCCGCGAAGCCCTGCGGCGGGTCCAGCTCGATGATCTTGCGGCCGAGCGTGCGCATGATCCGCCACCCGCCCGCGTAGGTGCCCAGCGACAGAGTGATGGCGCACGCGAGCTTGACCCACACCGGGATGCTGTCGCCCTGCTGATGGCCGCTGATCACCAGCGCCATCACCACGATGCCCATCGTCTTCTGGGCGTCCTGGATACCGTGCCCGAGCGCCATGCCGGCCGCCGAGACGGTCTGCGCCAGCCGGAAGCCGCGCTTGGCCTTGTGCGGGTTGGACTTACGGAACAGCCAGATGATCCCGACCATCACCAGGTAGCCGGCGACCAGGCCGACCACCGGCGACAGGAACATCGGGATGACGACTTTGTCGATCACACCGTTCCAGTAGACGGTGCTGGAGCCCGCGAGCGCGGCGCCGACCAGGCCACCGAACAGCGCGTGCGACGAGGACGAGGGCAGGCCGAAGTACCAGGTCAGCAGGTTCCAGAAGATCGCGCCGACCAGCGCCGCGAACAGGATGACCAGGCCATCCTTGCCTTCGGGGGTGGCGATCAGCCCTTCGCTGACGGTCTTGGCGACGCCTTCGCCGAGGAAGGCGCCCGCGAGGTTCATCACCGCGGCCATGGCCAGCGCCGCTCGCGGAGTCAGAGCCCGAGTGGACACCGAGGTCGCGATGGCGTTGGCCGAGTCGTGGAAGCCGTTGGTGTAGGTGAAGAAGAGCGCGACGCCGATGACGATGATCAGACCAGTGAGTTCCACTGGGTCAGGACTCCTTGACGGCGATCGTCTCGACCGTGTTCGCCACGTGCTCGAACCCGTCGGCGGCCTCTTCGAGCACGTCGACGATGCCCTTGAGCTTGAGCACGGTCAGCGCGTCGTACGCGCCACTGAACAAATGGGCAAGGAGCTTGCGGTGGATCTGGTCGGCCTGGTTCTCGAGTCGGTTGATCTCGATCCAGTACTCGGTCAGGTCCTTCATGGTGCGCAGCCGGGGCATCGCCTCGGCGGTCAGTTCCGAGGCCCGGACCAGCACCTCGATCTGATCCGCGACCTGCGGCGGGAGTTCGTCGAGCTGATACAGCACGACCAGGTCGACAGCCTCTTCCATGTAGTCCATGACATCGTCCAGTTGCGAGGCGAGGGCATAGATGTCCTCGCGGTCGAACGGGGTGATGAAGGAGGCGTTGAGCTGGCGCATGATCGCATGCGTGGTGTCGTCACCGGCATGCTCGGCCGCGCGCATCCGTTCGGCGATCTCCGGACGAGCGGAGACCTCTGCGCCGAGCAACTCCGTCAGGAGCTTGGATGCGGTGACCAGGTTGCTCGCCGCTGCGGCGAACATGTCGTAGAAGCTCGTCTCCCTGGGGGTCAGACGCAATCGCACTGGAGGTCTCCGGGATAATGAAAGTGGTCGGCGTCGATGCTAGGCGCTCCGGCGGTCGTGCACGCAAACCGGGGAGTCGACGCGAACCGCGACCGTACCCGGCGGTAGTGAGACGCGCGCTCACAGCGACGAACGGGCATGCGGAATCACCCGTTCCGCCGCCTAGGACGCCCGTCACACGGCCAGAGTATGGGCCAGGGCACCATTCGAGTGACAGTGCGTCCTACGCTCGATCCATGTCGCCCACATCACATGAACGGATTCGGGGGATCGATCGGGACGTCCGCGGATGAGGCGGGCGTGTGCGATCGACACCGCAGGCGCGTGATCGGAATGTTTGCCGGATATACCCCCCAGGGGTAAATTCGGGTCATGGACGGCCACCCGATCGGGCCATGGACACATGGGGAACGGCCGCAGAGATACGGGAGACGACGGTGGAACAGGATCCGCAGACGCCGGATACGACGGCGACGCCCGGCGCATCGGGGCACGGGCACGGCTACAGCGGGCGCAAGGACGAGCACCTCAAGCGGCTGCGCCGGGTCGAGGGGCAGGTCCGCGGGTTGCAGCGGATGGTCTCCGAGGACGAATACTGCATCGACATCCTGACGCAGGTCTCGGCGGCCACCAAGGCACTGCAATCGTTCGCGCTCAGCCTGCTGGAGGAGCATCTGGCGCACTGCGTCGCGAACGCGGTGGAAAAGGGCGGCCCGGAAGCGGACGAAAAGGTCAAGGAGGCGTCCCAGGCGATCGCACGCCTGGTGCGCTCCTGAGGCTGCGGCGACGGGGGCCGGCCCGAGTGTGGGCCCCCGCACCCCAGCCGCCGACGAGTCCGAGCACGGCGTCGATCTGAGCCTGCGTAAGCGGACCCTCACTCGCCGACGCCGCGATCATCAGGTCGCCGTAGAGCTCGATCTCGTCGAGGACGACGTGGTCGTGTACACCGCGATCGGAGAACCGCGACACCCACATCACCTCCTCGTGCGCACCCCGGACGGGCCTCGGCCCATCCAGCCTAGGGGTGGCTCCGCGGCGCCGACATGGCACGCCTGGGTCATATGGGGACCGCCCGGAACGGCTCCACGCGAGTGACTCAGCCGCGTCCCGCGGGTGTCCCGGACGGGCTCGGCGCGACGTACAGGTCCTTGGCCTCGGGCGGCTTGACGCCGACCACCACGCCGAAGTCGTACAACTCCGCCGCGGAGAGCACCTTCGCGGTCGGCGTCGCCTTGCCCTGGTCCGGACCCATCACGAACGCGAACGACTCCTCGACCTTGCGCAGTCGGCCGGCGTCGTCGAGGTAGGCGTCGAACGGGATCGGCGCGCCGTCGAAGGTCTTGAGCGCGGCGGCCAGCGGGCCGCGCACCGCCGGTGCGGTCAGGTCGTGCGCCTTGCGGATGTCGAGGGTGCCCCGGTAGTGCCGCACCTGGTCCGCGCCGAACTTCTCGGTGCCCACGAGCACCACGTCGTCGTTGACCCCGCGCAGTATCTCGAAGGACGTCCCGGGGTCGGTGGCACCGCCGCTGACCAGGTTGCCGTCGGCCAGCCCGTCGATCGCCAGCCGCACCCACTTGTCCTTGGGCACGCCCGGCGACCCGTTCTTCATGTAGAGCGCGTCGGGGGTGAGGATCTCCTGGAGCGGGCCGGCGATGCCGGAGTCCTTGGGCGCGTCCACCGTGAGCGAGCCGATGTGCCGGACGTAGTCGAACATGCCCTGCCCGGTGAGCTTGACCACCCGGTCGGCGTTTTGCATGGTCATCGTGGTGCGGGTGCGCGAACTCTTGGCCCCGGTCGTGACATCGGCCGCCTTGCGGACCGCCAGGACCGCCTCGGACGGGCCGGTCGCGGCCCCGGAACTGCCCTTGACCTGCACTCCCTGGGGTTGCACGTCGTCGTCCTGACAGCCGGTGGCCCCGGCCAGGAGGAGGGCGCAGCAAACACCCGTGAGCGCGGTACGGACCAACATGTGGGGTTCTCCCGGATGCTCGGAATCCTCGCGTGACGGTCGGCCACGCGGCGGCGGCACGACGGGACAACGAGCGAGGCGACGCCGGGTTACGGCCGTTCGGGGGACGGCGGGTCGGCGGGCGCGGGCAGCGCCTCGGGGGCCGGGCGGCGCGACCAGGCCAGGTGACGCCGGGTCAACTCCTCGGCGCCGGCCCGATCACCGGCCTCGATCAGGTCGAGCAACCGGTGGTGCTCGGCGGCGATCACGCTCCGGTCGGCCGGATCGGCCAGCGGGCGCGGACCGTACAGCCGGGTCTGGGCCCGCAGTTCGGCGACCATCCGGACCAGACGCGGGTTGCCGGCCAGGCCGAGCAGGTGGGCGTGGAAACGATCGTCGGCGTCCACGTAGGCCGGCGCGTCGACGCGGGCGACCGCGTCGGCGAGTTCGTCGACCAGCGCACGCAGGGCCGGCAGCGCGGAGGCGCAACCGTCCTCGGCGATCCGCCCGATGATCGGTATCTCCAGCAGTTCGCGCAGGTCGTGGATGTCGTCCAGGTCGGCGGCGGACATGCTGCGGACCCGAAAGCCCTTGTTGCGGACCGGCTCGACCAGACCGTCCTTGGCCAGATCGAGCAGCGCCTCGCGGACCGGCGTCGCGGACACCCCGAATCGGGTGGCCAGGGCGGGCGCCGAGTAGACCACACCGGGCTGCATCCGACCCGCCACCAGCGCGGCCCGGACCGCGCGCGTGACCTGCTCGCGCAGGCTCAGCCGCTCGCCCAGGCGCCCGGCGTCGCGGCCGCCCTCGGTGTCCGTCCCCATCGTCTCCGCCCCCTCGGCCGCGTCGCCGTCATCCGGCCGGGCGCGGCTCGGCCGTCACCAGCGGACGCAGCGGCCCGCGTTCGACCAGCCGCACCACCGGTTCCAGGACACGACCCATGAACATCGAGCCGACCAGGGCGACCAGCGCGCCGAGTGCGAACCCGGCGAGCACGTCGGTCGGGTAGTGCACGCCCACGTACAGCCGGGCGAAACCGGTGAACACCGACGCGAGCACCGCCAGGATCCCGATCCGGCGGTCCACCAACAGGATCCCGACCGCCAGCGCCATCGTGGTCAGCGCGTGGTCGGAGGCGAAGGACGGATCGGTCTTGCCCTCGACGAGCACATGCAGCCCGTCGTGGCTCAGGAACGGGCGCGGCCGGTTCACCCAGTCGCGCAGCGGCGCGTTCGCCAACTCGGCGACCAGGGCCGCGAGCGGGGCCCATACGAGACCGGCCACGGCCGCGGTGTGGTCGGCCCGGCCCCGGGCCCGCCACCACGCGAGCAGGGCGAGCACGGCGAGTACGGCGAACATGCCGTACTCGCCCATGAACTCCATGCCCCCGTGTGCCCATGAGGTGTGTTCGGTGAGTCCATTGACGTCCCGCAGGACCTCGATGTCGAGGTTGTCGTCGGTACTCTCCGCCAGAACCTGCAAGGACACCGGTGAACCCCTTCGCGTGGTGCATTGTGGTGCGGATGGTGCGGTGCTGCTACTTGCCCTCGTAGGCGTCGACGACCTGGGCCATCGGCCCGTCCATCTTGATCACGCCCTGATCGAGCCAGATCACCCGGTCGCAGGTGTCCCGGATCGACTTCATGCTGTGGCTGACCAGGAAGACCGTGCCGGCCTCCTTGCGCAGCTCGCGGATCCGGGCCTCGCTCTTGAGCTGGAACTCGCGGTCGCCGGTGGCCAGCGCCTCGTCGATCATCAGCACGTCGTGCGTGCGCGCGGCGGCGATGGAGAACCGCAGCCGGGCCGCCATGCCGGACGAGTAGGTGCGCATCGGCAGCTTGGTGAAGTCCTTGCCGTTGTAGTTGTTGAGGCCGGAGAACGTGGCGATCTCGTCGTAGTTGTCCTCGGCCTCCTGCTGGGTCATGCCCATCGCCAGGCAACCCAGGATGATGTTCCGCTCACCGGTGAGGTCGTTCATCATCGCCGCGTTGACACCGAGCAGCGACGGCTGGCCGTCGCTGTAGATCTTGCCGGTGGTCGGCGGCAGCAGGCCGGCGATGCACTTGAGCAGCGTGCTCTTGCCGGAGCCGTTGCGGCCGATCAGACCGATCGCCTGGCCCTTGTACGCGACGAAGCTGACGCCGCGCACCGCGTGCACCTCGGTGACGCCGGTGGCCTTCTTGCGCAGCGCCAGCCGGGACAGCGCGGAGGTCGCGCTGCCCTTGCCCGAGGAGGCGCCGTGTACCCGGTAGATCAGATGCACGTCGTCGACCACGACCGTCGGCGGGACCTCCTCCTGCTGCGGAGCCTGCTTCGGTTCGTGCGGTTGGCTCTGTTCGGGCACCTCGACCTCGGGCTTCTCGGTGACCTCGCTCCAATTCATGATTGCCGGCTGCTCAGCCACGGCCGTACCTCTCTTCCGCCTTCCAGAAGTACACGTAGCCGCCGAAGCCCATCACGATTGCCCAGCCGACGGCGTAGCCCCAGATGTGCGGGGGGACGTTGGGGTGCGTGTCGATGAGCGCGTCGCGCACCAGCTCGATGTACACCGCACCCGGGTTCGCCTCCAGCAGACGGGCCACCCACGTCGGCGCCTTCTGGGTGTAGTTGTCCAGGCTGTAGAAGACGCCGCTGAGGTACAGCCACGTGCGCAGGATGAACGGCAGCAGCTGCTTGATGTCCACCATCACGGCGCCGATGCGGGCCAGCACCAGGCTCAGGCCGACGTTGAAGATGAACTGCAGTATCAGCGCGGGCAGGATGAGCAGCCACTTCAGGCTGAGCGGCTCACCGGTGCCCAGCACGATCGCGCACAGCACGATCATGGAGAAGAGCAGCTGCTGAAGCTGCACGATGGTGAACGAGATCGGCAGGCACGCGCGCGGGAAGTGCAGCGCGCGGATCAGGTTGAGCTGGTCGCTGATCGCCCGGCTGCCCGCGAGGACCGCGCTCTGCGTGAACGTGAACACGAAGACGCCGGTGACCAGGAAGGCGACGTAGTTGTCGATGCCGCCCTTGGTCTTCACCAGGTAACCGAAGATCAGGTAGTACACGGCCGCGTTCAGCAGTGGGGTGAGCACCTGCCATACCTGGCCGAGTTTGGCGGTGCTGTAGGTCGCCCGGGTCTTCGCGTTGGCGAAGGCCACCACGAAGTGGCGCCGAGCCCAGAGCTGCTTCGTGTACGAGAGCAACCCCGGTCGGGCGCCGCTGACCGTCAGCTTGTAGCGGGCGGCGAGATCCGCCAGAGGTTCGGACGAACCGGGGGACGCCGACGTCCCCTGTGGGCTCAGGGTGTCGGCCTGCGCGCTGTTGGCCACGTTGACACTTTCGTCTGCGTCGGATCGAAATCGAAACGGTACGAGAATTCCAGCCTGTCAGATGACGGGCGGGCGACCGAGCCTGGTCATCCGCCAGACGGTCCGCCAGGACATCGGCTTGCGCGGGCCGCTCGGGGTCTTCCACCCCTCGCGGAAGCCGGCCAGCCAGGCCTGGGCGTTCTCCCCGGACGGCCGGCGGGCGGCGGTGAGTACGACCCAGGTGCCCAGGTAGGCGGGCACGATCGGCCACGGCAGGTTACGGCGGGCCAGGTAGACGCGGTTGCGCGCGTTCATCCGAAAGAATGCCGCGTGCCGCGCCGGGCTGGTCTTGGGGTGCTCCAGCACGACGTCCGCGCGGTACTCGATCTCCCATCCGGCATCGAGCGCGCGCCACGCGAGGTCGGTCTCCTCGTGCGCGTAGAAGAAGTCGTCGGGCAACCCGCCGACCTCCTCCAGCACGGCCGCACGGACCGCGCTCGCGCCGCCGAGGAAGGTGGTCACCGGACCCGAGCGCAGCGGGTCGCCGACCCGGATCCTGGGCACGTGTCGGCGCTGGGTCTCGCCGCTCTCCGGGTCCACGATCCGGAAGCTGACGATGCCCAGGCGCGGGTTCGCCGCGAACGCCTCGCGCAACAACCGACCGGCGTCGGTCCCGCCGAGGCGGCCGTCGTCGTCGAGGAAGAGCACCACGTCGGTGCCGGCCGGCAGGCCCGCGGTGCCCACATTGCGGCCGGCGGGGATGCCCACGTTCTTCGGCAGGGGGATGCCCACCGCGCCCTCGGGCAGCTCCGGCAGCGGGCCGCCGTTGGCCACCACGACCACCGCCATCGGGTCGCCGACCTGGTCGGCGACCGAGCGCAGCAGCCGGTCCAGCTCGACCGGGCGGTCGCCCATGGTCAGCACGACCGCGCCGAGTGTGATGCGATCCGCACCGGCGACGTCGCCGGTGCGCTGCCCCTCGGCAGCCTCGGCGTTCACCGGAGCCTGCTCGACATGAGCACGCTGACCAGGTGCAGCACGGTCTGCAGGAGCGCGATGGCGGCGAGCGCACCGACCGCGATCCTGCTGTACAGCAGGCCGCCGTCGTCGGCCACCAGGTCGAGCACGCCCGCCAGAAGCAGGAAGATCGACGCCTCGACGGCGCCGACCAGGCGGTGGAACTTGAGCGAGGCGACCAGCTTGCGGGCCGATGCGGCGCCCGAGGAGCGCGGCACGGCGGCGGCGTCCTGCACGGGCGGCAGGCCGCTCTTGGCCCGGGCGCCGTCGACCAGGTCGGTCTCCGACTTGATCAGGATCGCGCCCAGCGCGGCGACCACACCCAGCGTCGCGTAGCCGTTGAAGCCGCCGCCGTCCAGGACGCCCGCGGCGTGCAGGCCGGCGCCGGAGAGCAGCGCCGCCTCGGAGAGGTAGTGGCCGACCCGGTCGAGGTAGACACCGGTGACCGAGGTCTGCCGACGCCAGCGGGCCACCTCGCCGTCGACGCAGTCGAGCAGCAGGTAGAGCTGCACCAGGATCAGCGCCGCGAGCGGCCCGGCGATCCCGGGCAGGATCAGCGCGGCGCCCGCGGCGATGCCCGCGAGGATCATCATGTAGGTGAGCCCGTTGGGCGTCACCCGGGTCCCGACTATGCGTCGGGTGACCTGGAGGGAGATCTGCCGCATGTAGATGCGGCCGGCCCAGTGTTCGCCACTGCGCCGGTCGAGCAGGCCCGCGGGGTGTACGACCGAGCGAAGCTCAGCCGCCGTAGGTGTGGACATATTCGGTCACCGAATCCCGGATGGCGTCATTGTCGAGGTCGAGATGTTCGAGGATGGTGAAGCGTCCCGGACGGGTCTGGGGCGCGTGACTCACCGCCGCCACGAATTCGTCGAGGGTCAAGCCGAGATGCTCCGGCACGACCGGCAGCTTGTGCCGATCCAGGGTGCTCGTCAAGAGCTGCGTCAGCTCGGCGTCGCCACGCAGGTGCGCGGCGAACGCGGCGCCCAGGCCGACCTGTTCGCCGTGCAGTCCATCGTGACCGTCGCGCTCGCCGTAGAGCAGGTCTATCGCGTGCGAGATCTCGTGGCACGCCCCGCTGCAGGGGCGCGTGGTGCCGGCCACGGACATCGCGATGCCGGAGAGTACGAGGCCCTCGGCCAGGGCCACGAGGAAGTCGTCGTCCTCGATGCCGCCGGGGCGGTGCAGTATCGAGTCGCCGGAGGTGCGGGCCAGCGCGACCGCCAGGCCGTCCACCGGCTCGCCGGTCTCGCGCTGGGAGAGTTCCCAGTCGGCGACCGCGCACAGGTTGGACAACGACTCGCCGATGCCCGAGCGCACGAAGCGCTGCGGCGCGGCGCGGACCAGGTCCAGGTCCACCACCAGCGCGATCGGTGTGGGCACGCCGTAGGAGCCGCGGCCCGCGTCGTTGTCGAGGATGCTCACCGGCGACGCGATGCCGTCGTGGGCGAGGTTGGTGGCGACCGCGACCATGGGCAGGCCCACGCGCGCGGCGGCGTACTTGGTCGCGTCCAGGACCCGGCCGCCGCCGAGGCCGACCACCGCGTCGTAGGCCCCGCCGCGCATCCGGTCGGCCAGGTCGACGGCGGCGGTCAGCGTGCCGCCGGCAACGCTGTACCACTCGGCGCCGGGCAGTTGCGGCGCGAACCGTTCGCGCAGCCGCGCGCCGGAGCCTTCGCTGACCACGACCGCGATCCGGCCCGAGGTGGAGACCCGGCGGTCGGCCAGGATGGCCGCGAGGTCGTCGACCGCGCCCGCGCGGATGTCGACGGTGAGCGGTGTGGGGACCAGTCGGGTCAGTACCGGCACGCGATCTCCCGCGCGACCATGAGGTCCTCGGTGGTGTCGATCTCGGTCCACGGCACCCGGGTGTCCGGCGCGCTGATCGGCTGTACGTCGACCCGACCGCCCCGGTTCACCAGCTCCTGGTAGCCGTCCTCGTAGTACAGCTGCGGGTCGCGCTCGAAGGTCGCCCGGAGCGATTCGATCAGCGCGGGCGCCGCGTGGCCCTCGATCAGCGTGACGCCGATGTACTCGCCGGCCGCGTCGGCCGGGTCCATCAGCTTGGTGATCCGGCGCATCCGGCCGTCCTCACCGAGGGTGACCTTCATTTCCTCGTCGGCGAGCGGCTTGGCGGTGTCCAGGGCCAGGATGATGCCCTTGGCGCCGTCCCGGGCGGCCAGCATCGTCTCCTGGACCGAGAGCGGGTGCAGCGTGTCGCCGTTGGCCAGCAGCACACCGTCCGCGAGGTGGTCGCGCGCGCACCACAGGGAGTAGGCGTTGTTCCACTCCTCGGCCTTGTCGTTGTCGACCATGTGCAGCTTCAGGCCGTACCGGCGCTCGAGCACGCTCTGCCGCTCACGGATCGCGTCGCCGCAGTAGCCGACCACGATCGCGGCCTCGGTCAGCCCGACCGCGGCGTAGTGCGACAGCGTGACCTCCAGGATCGACCGTTCGCTGTCCGGCGCACCGGGCGCGCCCACCGGCACCAGCGCCTTGGGCAGCGTGTCGGTATGCGGGCGCAGCCGGCGGCCGGCGCCGGCGGCGAGAACGAGGCCGATCATGAGAGGTCTCCAGTTCGATCGGAGGCCGCCGCGGCGGCCTCCAGAGGGCGGTACGACGACGTCGAGGCCGTGGGAGCCGGACCCACCGGAGTCGCGTCCTCGATGTCCGGGCGCGCACCGCGCACCCAGAACGTGACACTCTCGGTGAGCACGATCGCCGCGAGCACGACGGCCGTCACGATCAGGCCGGTGCGCAGGGTCTCCGAGCCCAGCGCGGCAAGCACGGTCACCAGGAGCACACGCCCCTCGTGACCCAGGACCAGCCACACCAGTGCCCGGGGCGGTGCCCCGTAGCCGCCACGCAGGCGGTACACCGTGTCGTAGTGATGGTAGGCCGTGGCCGCGACCAAGCCGAACGCCGCCGCCACCGCGGTGGGCGCCACCTTGGCGGCGAGGATGGTGATCGCGGCGTACTCGGCGGCCCGGAACACCGGCGGCACCACCCAGTCGAGCCGACGCACCAGCGGCCGGCCGATCGCCACGCCGGCACACAGCGCGTACACACCGGCGCCGGCCAGGCCCCACCACTCGCCCGCGCCGCCCGCAAGCAGTACGGCGAGCAGCGCGGCGGTGCCGACCAGCGCCGCGGCGGGAGCGGGCACACGCAGCCGCAGTCGGGCCACCGCCTCGGCGAGCGGGCCGCTGTCGGCGAGCGCGGCGAGGTGTTGGCCCACCTGCGGGACGAACGCCGCGCGGCGCGGCAGCGAGCGCAGGATCCGGCCCAGCGAGGTGTAGCAGGCGGCCAGCACACAGCCGACGATCAGTACGACGAAGGTGATCCGCGGCGTGGTGGTCGCGGTGAGCACGGCGATCAGCGCCCAGCGCTCGCCGATCGGCAGGATGATCATCCGCCGCGCCCACACGGTCCAACCGACCGAGTTCAGCTTGCCGGAGAGCTTGGCGCCCGCGCCGCCCTCGGCGCTGTCGTCGTCCCCGCCGCCGATGCCGCGTCGGGTCTCGTTGAAGGCGAAGTCGACGATGTGTCGGGTGGTCATCACGACCATGGCGACCAGCGCGAGGGTCCACACGTCGTCGTCGTGCCGGGCCGCGCCCAGGGCCAGGCCCGCGTAGACCGCGTACTCCTTGGCCCGGTCGAAGGTGGCGTCCAGCCACGAGCCGATCCGCGAGTAACTCACCGCGTAGCGGGCGAGTTGGCCGTCGGTGCAGTCCAGGACGAAGGACAGGTACAGGCCCAGGGCAGCGCCGATGTAGCCCGCCCGGGTGCCGGTGGCGGCGCCCGCGGCCGCGGCGATTGCGACGAACAGCGAGGCGACGGTGACCTGGTTGGGCGTCAGGCCCCGGCGGGCGCACCAGCGCGCGAGATGGCGCGACCAGGTGCTCACCGCGAAGGTGGTGAAGAACCCGTCGCGGGCCTTGACCGCCGAGTTCAGCCGGATCCGTTCCTCGTCCACGGCCGCCACTGCGGCCAGCGCGTGCTCGCGTTCGGCGCGATCGCGCGGGACCGCGGCGACCAGGTCGCCCAGCGGCACCTCGCGCACCGACACCCGACCGTCCGCGATCATCCGCTCGGCGATCGCGTCCGGCACGCTGATGTCGGCGGGCAGGCGCCCGAGTTCGGCGAGCACTCGGCCGGCCTCGACTCGCGCGTCGCCCTCGACGACGAGCACACCGGGCACGTGCGTGGCCGGAAAACGGGTGTCGGCGATCGCCAGCCGCAGTGCGTGGCGGTGCCCGACGAACCGGTGATCGACCAGGGCGACGCGGTCGGTGTCGGACGCGATCCGCAGGTCGAGCCCGGTCGCGGGCACGACGTCGACGTCGGGCACCGCCCGGGTCAGCGCGGCGAGTTCGGCCGGCAGCGAAGCCGGATCGATTCCGGCCGGGGAGGGCAACGATGTTGACGCCGTGATGACCAGTGCCGTGGACAGGCGCCATCACTCCTTACGAGCGGTCGCCGGAGCAACTTTGATGTCAAAGGTGTGGACGGGGCGCAGCCCCGGTCGAAACAACGAGACAGGCTAGCCGATCATGGGGAGCCTCGATACACCGTCCGATCCGTCCCGCACCATCGTGACAGGGTCGCTCGCACGCACCGGCGCCGGGCTCGGGAAAAGCGGCTCCGCCGAGGGAACCGGAATGCGACTTCCGGACGTCCCAACCACGGGGCGCGGCGATACCCGTCCGGTGGCGACCTTCGCCCGATGATCCGCCCATTGGTTAGGATCCAGGCAACTCGTGCCTACATTTTGCGGGTACTTCCCACCCTCTTCGTCATGATCGGCCACATCGCCAGTCGGTCGACGGAGCGCCCTCAAGGCATAGCCCGAGCCGTTCGCACAACCTGGAGGCAGCCGCAATGACATCGCCCTCCACGCCCGACGTGAGCGTGGTCGTCATCGTTTACAACGACGCAGAACGGCTGCCTCGGGCAGTGCGGTCCGTGCTCGCGCAGACGTTGAACAGCCTGGAGGTGATCATTGCCGACGACTGCTCCACCGACACGACGCCGGATGTGGCCCGGCAACTCGAGGCGGCCGACCCGCGGGTGCGCTACGTCCGGCTGGCGGAGAACAGCGGTGGCTGCAGCGCCCCCCGCAACCGGGGCATCGAGGTTTCCCGCGCGCCGTACGTGATGTTCCTGGACAGCGACGACGAACTGCCGCCGCACGCGTGCAAGAGTCTGCTGCTCACCCTGGAGAAGAGCGGCGCGGATTTTGCCACCGGCGAAGTGGAACGCTATTTCGAGGCGACCGGGAAAACGGGCCTCTGGTATCCGAACCTCTTCCTGGAGGAAGAGATCGTGGAGGGGCTGAAGGACAAGCCCGAGATGCTCTTCGATAATCTTTCGACGAACAAGATGTATCGCAAGGCATTCATCGAGCAACACAGTCTTCGCTTCCCGGTGGGCATCCATTACGAGGATCACCTGTTCTCGGCGCAGGCTTTTTCACTGGCAAAGAGCTTTGCCGTGGTGCCCTGGATCGTCTATCGCTGGTACTTGGCAGCGAACGAGAAACTCTCGATCTCCAGCAGTCGACACAAGATGCAAAACGTCATGGACCGACTGACGGCGGCCCGACTCGTGGACGAGTTCCTGACGCAGGCCGGCGTCGGGGAAGACTTGAAGACGGCCAAGGACGAGAAGTTCCTCCGCCACGATTTCAGGCTCTACCTGGGCGATCTGCCGCATCGTCCGGCCTCGTGGGTCGCCGAGTTCGCCGAGGCAACGCTGCCCTACCTCGACACGCTCAGCGAAAAGGCGTACGAGGGGCTGCCCTTCGACGAGCGGATCTGCCTGTACCTGCTGCGCCAGGGGCGCTTGGAGGAGGCCGTCGAGCAGGCTCGTACGCTCGGCCGTCCGCAGATCGCCCCCCGATATGTGACGCGTGAGAACGGCCGCACGTTCTGGGGGCGAGTCGCACCCGAGACGGACGCCGCGCGCGACAACCTGGACGTGACGGAACGGCACTACGAAAGCCAGGTGTTCGAAAGCGCCGTTCTGCGACACGAGGTCGAATCGGTCCAGGCCCAGGGAACCGTCCTGCACTTGCGCCTTCGCACCTACGATCCGGGGCTGCTTCTGGGTGACGAACCGGTGAACGCGCGGTTGAATCTGGGCACCACCGGACGTGTCATGAAGACGCGCTTCCGCCTTCTCCCGACAGGGCCCGGCGAGTTCTCCGGAGAGGTGGCCCTCGACCTGGCCCAAGTACCGCTGGGGATCAACGGTTTCGTAGGCAGGCGACACCCCACGGTTACGCTTGAGCAGGACGATCTGGTCAACACGAACATTTTGCTCGGATCGCTCGGGTTCGTCCCGCTCTCCCGGCAGATCACCTACCGTCGCATCGAGAAGCATTCCGTGCGGATCGAGAACGAACCCACCGGCGCCGGACGCTTCCAAATCAGCTGGGACCGGGTGGGTGCCTTCAAGGAAGTCAAGCGACTGGGCCCCGTTCAGCGGCGGATCAAACGCAAGGTCAAGGCGACCCGAAAGAAGCTCAACAGCCACGAGAACAAGGCGTCGCTCTACCGTGCGCTGAGCCGACTGCCGATTCGAAAAGGACTCGTGCTCTTCGAATCGGTCGAGGGCAAGGGCTACCTGGACAATCCTCGATACATCCACGAGGAGCTGGTTCGACAGGGTCGCCCGCTGGAGGTCGTGTGGTCGCACTCGGGGGACACCTCGACATTCCCCGAGGGCGTCAAGCTGGTGCGTCGTGGCAGTTGGCAGTACGTGCGAACAGTGGCGCGCGCCCAGTTCTGGGTCGACAGCCACGGCCTTCCCTCGATCTACACCAAGCGCCCCGGGAACCACTACCTTCAGACCTGGCACGGCCAGACCATGAAGACCATGGGTTACGACATCCCCTCGTTGCGCAACGGACCTGACGAAGAGCAGCACAAGCACCAGTCGATGGTGGACCGCTGGGACCTGCTGGTCTCCCCCAGCGAGGAGTTCGAACGCACCTTCGTGCCGGCCAACAAGTACACCGGCGACGTGGTGCGCACCGGCTATCCCCGCAACGACGTGCTCGTACGCTGGCAGGATCCGGAACAGGTCGAGCGGGCCCGGGCGGCCCGAGCCCGGCTCGGTGTACCGGACGGCGCCCGCGTGCTGCTGTACGCGCCGACCTTCCGTGACGGCGAGCGCAATACCGGCTCGTCCATCCGGATCGACCTGCACGAGTTGGTCGAGGGCTTGGAGGACGACTGGATCGTCGTCGTGCGTGCGCACTACTACGACCGATTCACCGTTCCGCCGGATCTGGGCCACGTGGTGCGCAACGGTTCGACCTTCCCGGACGTCAACGACCTGCTGTTGGCCTCCGACGCCCTACTCACCGACTACTCGTCGCTGATGTTCGACTACGCGAACCTGGGCCGACCGATCCTGCTCTTCGTCGACGACTACGAGAACTACAAGCACGGCGAGCGGGGCACGTACTACGACCTGGAGGAGATCGCTCCGGGCCCGATGCTCCGCGAGACCTCGGAACTGGTCGACGTGCTGCGCGGTCTCGACGACGTGGTCGAGGAGTACGCGGAGCGATACGCGCGCTTCCACAAAATGTTCTGCTCGTATGAGACAGGCCACGCCAGTCGGACCGTGGTGAACGCATTCTTCGGTGAGGAAGAGCAGTGAGGACGACCCGGGAACGCCACATCTTCTTCGTGGGCATCGACGTGGACTCCCTCGGCGGGTCGCAACGCGTCATCCACACCCTGGCGCACGGTCTCGGTGAACGTGGCCATCACGTCCGGGTGGTCGGCATCCGCACCGCACCGGAGCCCTTCACCTACCACGAAACCCCCGCCTACGAGCACACCACGCTTTATCCGAACCAGCCGGCGGCGGCCTGGCACGCCAAGTCGTTGGGCGAGCGGCTCAGTCCCGGCCGGAACCTGGCCGCGCGCAGGAACAAGGCGGTCCGCGAACAGGCCCGGGCCAAGCTCCAGGCACTCTTCGACGGGGCACCCGAGGGCTTCGTCGTCTTCGGTTCGCCCTGGGCCTCGGACTGGGTTCTGCCGATGCACTGGCCGCAGCTCAAGGGCATCGGGCAGTACCACGAGTCGTTCCTCCAGGCTCAGACCTCGGAGAACCAGGGCCTGATCCTGCAGAACTACCCGCGGCTGAGCAAGGCGCTGTTCCTGAGCCAGGGCGACGCCGACGAGTTCACCCGGCTGCGGCTGCCCAACGCGGGCGTGATGCCGAACCCGCTGTCCTTCTTCCCGGACGCGGTCGCGCCGGCGGGAACCCGGCGCGTCGCCGCGGTGGGACGGCTGGAGGGCATCAAGCGCCTGGAGCGGCTGGTGTGGGCCTTCGCCAAGGCCACCAAGGACGCGCACCAGGACTGGGAACTGCATCTGATGGGCGATGGACCGCAGGAGGACTTCCTGCGGGAAACCGCCGTCGAGTCGGGAATCGCCGATCGGGTGATCTTCCGCGGCCGCATCACGGACATGAGCCGGGCGCTGCAGGAGGTGGACATCGTCGCCCTCACCAGCGAGAAGGAGGGGCGCCCGATGGCGCTGGCCGAGGCCGCCGCCTGCGGGGTGCCGGTGGTCAGCTTCGACCTCTCGGCCGGTGTCCGCGAACTCGTCAACGACGGCGTGACCGGGGTGCTCGTACCGCGCGGGGACATGCCCGCGCTGGCCGGGGCACTCGAGCGGCTGATCGCGGATCCGGAACTGCGCTGCACCTACGGCAAGGCCGCACGCGAGCACGTGCGGCCCTATGCCCTGGACGCGGTCCTGGATCGCTGGGAAGACCTCTTCGACGAGATCGACCGCTGACGCATCGACGCTCGCTCGTGCGGCCCCGGAGTCACTTCCGGGGCCGCACGACCTCGTCCACCTGGTAGTAGCGGGCCACGCATCCCGCCGCCCAGTCCTTGCCCCGAGGCACCATGAAGGCCTCGGCCAGGCCGCCGATCCGATGCGGATCGTAGGTCACCACCGTCGCCCCGCCCCGCACCTGGGCACGCGTGCGCGCGTCCTCGGCGTCCCACTGCTGGGCCCGGGTGACCGTGGACGTGGTCAGGTCCCGCATGATCTGGGTCCACTCGACCAGGGACACGGCGCTGAAGACCCCAGCCGCCACGGCGATCACGGCCAGGCCGACGCGGCCGGCGTTGCCCCGTCGGGCCGCCAACGCGCGCAGCGCCACCCCCAGGCACACCCCCCACAGGCCGAGTACGACCACGGTCGGGCCGAGGAAGTTGAGCCACGTCCGGCTGTAGGACCAGCCGCCGGGGCCGTAGCCCAGGCGCAGCGACAGGGTGACGCCGAAGGTGATCACCAGGAACATCGGCGCGGGCAGCACCAGAACCGCGGCCTTGAGCCACGTCGGCCCCGGGAACAGGGGCCCGTCCGCGGCCAGTCGCCGGGTCACCAGTCCCAGCAGGACGCCGACCGCGACCACCGCGAGATACGTCCACGTCGAGGTGATCGCGTCCAGGACCTTGAGCCATTCGTGATACCCGGACTTGAGCACCTTCGGGTCCAGTGCCGACTCGTGCGTGCCGGTCGCGGCTCGGCGCAGTTTGGCCCCGGGCGAGGTGTAGAGCAGGCCCAGCCCGACCACGAGACCTACCAGTGCGGAAACGTTCCACAGCAGTGCGAAGCGCTCCTTGCGGCGGATCGCCGCGGGCAGCGCCAGCAGGCCGGCCACCCCACACATCGCCAGCGAGACGACGGTGAACGGCTCACTGAGCATGCCGATGAACAGGCCGACGACGCCGATCCCGATCAGGGCCACCTGGCGGCGCCGGGGTGTCGTGGCGGTCAGGCACCAGAACAGGCTCCAGACGCCGATGACGAACGGCAGGGTGTGTGAGATCGTGGCCGGCGCCCACAGCAGGGCCTGGTACGGGATCGGCATGGACAGGAAGACCGCGCACGTCGAGATCAGCGAGAGCAGCAGGTACACCGACGCGGGTGCTTCCCAGCCGAGCCGCGCCCACAGGGTGCGGTAGAGCAGGAACAGACCCAGGGCCAGGAACACGAGCAGGAGCAGCGGCAGCACCTTGACGCCGGCCAGACCGTCGCCGTAGACCAGGCCGGAGACGAAGGCGTTGGAGACACGGCCGTTCTGGGTGTTCCAGAAGTCGTCCATGAGGCCCCATGTGCCCATGTCCCGGGCCTTCCACAGGACGCACCAGTCATCCGAACTCGGGCGCACGAACACGCCCAGGAACGCGCCGACCGACAGCAGGATCCCGGCGACCGCCGCCCCCGTCAGAGCCCCGGCCCGAATCAACAAGCCGGTTGGGACGTGGGTTCCCGACGGGGATAGACCGAGACGGCGCACCAGCGACCCTTCCGAGGCGAACTACGATGATCGTGAGCGGGCCCAGGATACGGGCGGCCCGGGGCCCGGCCGATTCGGCGAGGGCCCGTTCCGGCGCCTGAGGCGGCGGGTCGAGTCTCGGCTCGTGCCAGACTAGCCATCGCCCCCAGGCGCGGGGTCTTCGGACCCTGTGGAACCGCGCACGCAGATTTCGAATCTGGTCATATAACCATGCCTTGATCTCCCTACCTGCCTCCGCACGCCGATTCGCCTGCGGTCTCTACCTCCACTGGAAGGCGCCGGTACGTGTTTCTCCCACGTCGTCTGAGCCGCGGATGGACGTTGGTCCCGATAGCCCTGGCCGTCCTGATCGGCGTCGTGCTCCTGACTCGTTCACCGGGATCGTCGACCCCCTCGAAGGAAGCCGCGGCCAAGCCCTTCCCCGAGGTCTACTCGCCGGACTTCCCTGGCGCGTACGTGCAGGTGGTTGCCCATCCCGATGACGACTTGTACTTCATCAACCCGGAGATCGAGAAGTCGATCGACCATGGCAGCGCGTCCACGACCATCTATCTGACCGCCGGCGAAGCCGACGGCTGGCGGGCGCCGTCGGGTTCGAAGCAGAAGTCGTTGGACCGGCAGCAGTACGCGACGGCCCGTCAGAACGGCCTGCGCCAGGCGTACGCGGAGATGGCGGCGGGCGATCGCAACGCCAAGTGGGAGCGCTCGACCCTGAAGACCCGGGCCGGCCTCGCCGAGGTGGACACGCTCGCGAGCAAGCCGCGCGTGCGCCTGGTGTTCCTGAACATGCTCGACGGCGGCGGACACGTCGCGAAGGAAAAGCAGGTGGGTCTGCGGCAGTTGTGGGAGGGCGCGATCCCGAGCATGCCCACGCTGATTCCGGCCGGCGGCCCGGTCAAGAAGACGTACGACTACACCAAGGACGCCTTGGTCGGCACCCTCACCGACCTGTACGCCCAGTTCGCGCCGACCAGTGTCCGCACCCTGGACCCGGATCCGGAGACCCACGTCTACTCGTCCGAGCCGGGCAAGGGCTATGTGGACCACCAGGACCACACCGCAGCGGCACTGTTCGCCCAGGCGTCCCTGGCCGACTATCAGGGTCCGGGCAACACACGACGCGTCGTGGTCACCAGCTTCCGCGGCTACGCCAACGCCTTCTGGCCGAGCAACCTCGCCGCCGGCGAGTTCCAGCGCAAGAAGTCGATTCTGGACATCTACGGCGGCGGCGACCCCAGCCGTTGTTCGCTCGAATTCGGGTGCGGGGACCGGAACGTGGGCACGACCGCGGAGAAGTCGCTGTGGCCGCAGACCACGTACGCGCGCTACCCGGTCACGCCGACCTGGTCGAGCACCCTGCCCGACGGACGACTGACCGCCTTCGCGGTGCTGGACGGGCAGGTCAGCCAGTGGACCGAGACGAAGCCGGGCAGCGGCGCGTGGGGTAGCCCGAGCTTCGTCGGAGGCGGCTGGCTGGCCCCCACCCTGAGCGTGGCCAAGGCGCCCGACGGCAGGCTGCGGCTGGTGGGTCTGCGCACGACCTTCGGCCCGACCCCGCAGGCCCAGAAGCGCGAGATCGTGACCGCGGCGCAGACCACGCCCGGGGGGAAGTTCGGCCCGTGGTCGGTGCTCGGCAACCCGGACGCGGCCGACCCGCAGCTCGCCCGCACCGTCGGGGTGCCCGCGGTGGCGTTGAACCAGGACGGCCGCCTGTCGGTGTTCGTCCGCAACGGCGCCCGCGGGCTCAGCGGCAGCACCGAGCAGGCCGACGGGACCTGGACCGCGTGGGCAAACCTGGGCGGCAGCGACCTGCAGGACGGCCTGGCCACCGTGACCACTCGGGCCGGCCGAATCGAGGTCTTCGCGTCGACCAAAACCGGCATGGCGCACTGGGCCCAGGCCAAGCCCAACGCGGCGCTCGCGGCCGACCCGACGTTCCGGGCCCCGGTGGTCTCCTCCGCGCCGACCGCGGTGGTCGAGGCCGACGGCCGGATCGGCGTCTACGTCCGCAGGTCGCCCGACAGTGCGGTGATCGCACTGCGCCAGACCGCGCCCGAGGGCGGGTGGGCGCCCGAGCCGCGCGACCTCGGCGTTCCGGGCGGCACCGGGACCGTCGCGGTGACACCGCGCGCCGACGGACGGGTGGCCCTGGCCGTACGCAACAACGGCGGTGGGGTGAGCAGCACGGTGGCCGCTCCGGACCGGGATCCGCTGCCGCTGCGCTGGAACGACGACGGTCGCTACGTTCCGTACACTCCGTTGGCCACGACGGACTCGACCGGTCGCGCCGTACTGCTGGCCCTGGGCCAGGACGGCCGCTTGCTGGTCACCAGGCAGCAGGACCCCGCCCCCGCCGCCGCGTTCGGCACCTGGGTGCCGATCGGCAACTAGGACCGTGGCCGGTGCCGTGACCGCGGGGAAACCCGCCGATCACGGCACCGGCGGCCCGGCGAATCGCACACGTCGGATCGCCGATCGGGGGATCTCTTTACCGCGAGCGCGATCGGGGTACCCGAAGCGGATGCGCCAGACCATAGGCTGATTGCCGCCGCACCGGCCGGCGCCGCCGCCGCCGCAACAAGAATGGGTGAAAAGATGACTCGCACTGACGGGGTGAGCGTCGTCGTCATCACGTACAACGACGCGACTCACCTGCCGGCCGCCATCGAGTCAGCTCTGGCCCAGGGTGAAGTGGTCTCGGAGATCGTGGTGGTGGACGACGCCTCGACGGACGAAACCGCTCAGGTCCTGTCCCGCTGGCCGCGCGACCGGGTCCGGGTCGTGCGGCGCACCACCAACAGCGGTGGTTGCGGCGAGCCGCGCAACGACGGCACCGCCTTCGCGCAGTCCGGCTGGATCTGCTACCTCGACAGCGACGACGTACTCCCGCCCGGCGCGGTCGAGGCGCTGTATCGGGCCGCGGTCGACAACGACGTGGACTTCGTCGCCGGGCGGTGCGTGCGCCGGGAGTTGCCCGAGGAACGCGACGTGGCGTGGCATCCGCACCTGTTCGCGACGCCGGGCGTGTACTCGATCGCCGAACGTCCGGAAACGCTCTGGGACACCCTCGCGGTGAACAAGCTCTACCGGCGTTCGTTCCTGACCGAGAATCGCATCCAGTTCACCGACGGTGCGGCCCACTACGAGGACTTCCCGTTCACCGCGAAGGTGTACGCGGCAGCCGGCCGCTTCGCGGTGATCGACGCCCCCGTCTACACCTGGAACGTACGACGCCGCACGTCCAAGCCGTCCATCTCGTTGCGTCGCGACCGCATCCGCAACTGGCAGGACCGGGTCCGGGCGCATGCCGAGGTCGTCGAGATCATGCGCGGGACCGGTGACGAGCACCTGGTGGACGCGGCCGAACGCAAGTTCCTGGAGCACGATCTCGCGCTCTACCTCCGCGACCTGCACCGGCAGGAGGAGGAGTACCGAAACGAGTGGTGGGAGATCGCCGGGCGCCATCTGGCAACCTTCGGCGTGCGGGCCTTCGTGGACGCGACACCGTCCGCACGCTGGGCCGCTGACGTGGTGCGCACCCGAGAGCGCCCGACCGCCACCGCCCGGCTCGCCGAGCTGGCCGCGGATCCGCCTCGGCTGGTGCCGCCGTACTTCGGCGGCCCCGAGACCCCGACCTGGGACGACGAGCGTCCGGCCGTCCCGCTCAGCGGTTTCCGGTCGGTGCCCACCGCCGGGCTGCCGATCGACGTCGAGGCATCGGTGTCGGTCACCGGTGCCCGGCTCGCGCTGGATCTGCAGATCGCCGATCTGTACGGCCGAATCAGTGCGTCCGGGATCGCGCACGTGGAGATCGAGCTGCGTGATCGGCTCGGTACCACCAGTCGTTCCCGACCCGCGACCGTCGCCGCGGTCGCCCAGGACGGCTTCCTGCACGGGCGCGCGGTCCTGGACGGCGGCGCGCTGCGCGGTCTCGGCGCGTTCTCGACGTGGGACATCTGGGCGCACGTGAGCTTCCGGGACGGATCGGCGACGTACGTCCGAGTTCGTGCCGCCGGCGGTTCGGGCCTGGCCCGGCACATGGTCCCGGACCTGCGTCGGGCCCTGCTGCTGGTGCAGCCCTACCGCACGGCCAATCACTCGCTCGGAGTACGTGTCGCGGACGGCCCGCGCGGTGCGGCGGCCGTCGCGACCGCCCGGTTCCGCAGGCGGTCCGGCTCCCGAAACTGACCGATCGACCGTTCCCGCGAGTCGCCGTGCCGATGATCGGACCCCGGCATTCCCGGGAGCCGGTCGGCACTCGATAATCCTTGGCGGGCGTGCGCGCGGCCTGCCGCACAAGCTGTTCGCCGTTTCTGACAAGGGGTTGGATTTTCGTGACCACACGGTGGTCGGACACCATCCGCGCGACGACTGGCCGCAATACCAAGCCGGGCTCGTCCCTGCTGGTCGGCGTGCTCGTGGTGACGCTGTTGTTCGGGCTTTTCCAGCTCTTCGCGGCTCCCGGTACCGACGCGGACGACGACACGCTGCACTACGGCCGGATGACCTTGAAGGTCCTCGGAAAGAGCACGGCCGAGGCCGAGGCCGAATCGATCAAGATGGTGTGCGCGCGTCGGGCCACGGCATGGAGCCGGGAATCCTCGGTGAACCCCGTCGGCGTGCATCAGTCGGTCGATCGTGGTCGCTTCATCAAGGAATGCACCGCCCAGGTCAAGAAGTTCCCGCTGGGCGGCGACGAGCGCTTCCTGTCGATCTTCGACACCCGCCCCGGCTACCCCTACCTCGCCGCCCCGTTCGTTGCGGTGCTCGGCCTGGCCTGGGGCATGTGGATGACGTCCCTGCTGTGTGTGCTGGCCGCGGCGGCGCTGGTCGCGCTGTCCCTGCGCACCCTGGGCCTGAGCGTGCGCACCGCGTTGGTCGGTCAGATCCTCTTCCTGCTGCTGCCCAGCGGGCCGTGGGGTGTGCACCTGATGACCGAGGGCGCGATGTTGATGACGACCATGATGGTCGTCTACGGTGCCGTCCTGTTGCAGCGCGGACGTATCGTCCCGGGCGCGGTGTGGAACGTCGCCGGATTCGCCCTCGGCTTCGCGGTGAAGTCGTCGCAGGTGACCTTGCTGGCGGCCGGGATCTGTGGCGCCGCACTGGCCTGCCTGGTGTTCATGCGCCGCGAACGCACCCGGGGGAATCTCGTTCTGGCGGGTATTTCCGGGGTGGCCACGATCCTGGCGGTGATTCTGCCGAAGCTGTGGGGCTGGGCGGGCGTCGACGAGGCGCTCCAGGACAATCTCTCGGTTCACTACAGTCGTCCCGAAGTCGCCGACCCGTGGTATTGGTTCATGCGCATCAATGCCAATTATTGGCAATGGCTCGGGCGCGGTGAATTCCAGAATCCCTGGCTGCTGGTGGTACTCGCGGCGTGTGTCTGGGTCCTGGCCCGATACTCCGTGAGCCTGGCCCTGCTGGTCGGCGCGGTGGCCGCGACGGCTGTGCTGACCATGGCGATCCACCCGACGACCGGCCCGGACGTCATGCGCTTCTCGGTGCCGCTGTGGATCTTCGTCGCCTTCGCCGGTGCGGTATTCAGCGAACGCCTGCGCGTGCTGCCCGTTCGCGGGGCCGACCCGCAAGCGCCGACGACCGAGGAAACCAGGCAGGAAGCACCGGTTCGAACGCACTGACGACGGTGCGCAGCCGGAGCCGGTCGGAACCGGCTCCGGTACAGCCGGCGTCCTCCCCAGCGAACCCCCAGGGGTCCCCTCCGACGCCCGCGCGGCCGCTCTTGGGGCCGTGGATCCGGGTCGGCACAGTGATTCGGGGCAGGCTTTTCATGCAAGAATGATCGGCGCTCGGGCAGCTGCCGACCATCCTCGACCAGGTCTGTGGAACCTCTTCGGCGACGCGGGTCGGACAGGCCGCCTGCCAACGCGGCCGTGGCCTTCGGCCTGGCCCTGTCTTCAGACGAGAAACCGGTGAAGTCGATGCTCTTGTCTCTCGTGGTGCCGTGCTTCAACGAGGAAGCCGTCCTGTCCACCTTCCACGAGACGATCCGCGCGGAGCTCAAGGACATCGGGGCCGACGTCGAGATCTGCTACGTCGACGACGGCAGCTCCGACGGAACGCTGCGGATCCTGCGCGAGCTGGCGGCCAAGGACCCGGCCGCCAAGTACACCTCCTTCAGCCGCAACTTCGGCAAGGAGGCCGCCATGCTAGCGGGACTGGAGCAGGCCACCGGCGACGCCGTGGTCATCATGGACGCGGACCTCCAGCACCCGCCGGAGTTGATCCCGCGCATGCTGGATCTCCACCTCAAGGGCCACGACCAGGTGATCGCTCGGCGTAGTCGTGAGGGCGACAAGCGGTTCCGCAGTTTTATCAGCAGCTCGTATTACAAGCTCGTCAACAAGTGGGTCGACGTCGAACTGGTCGACGGCGTCGGCGACTTCCGGCTGCTGTCGCGCCAGGCACTGAATGCGCTGCTGTCGATGCGCGAATACAACCGGTTCTCCAAGGGCCTGTATTCGTGGATCGGGTACGACTCCGTCATGTTCGAGTACAAGAACGTCACTCGTGAACTCGGACAGACCAAGTGGAGTTTCGGCAAGCTGCTCAACTACGGCCTGGATGGTCTGATCTCGTTCAACAACCGGCCTTTGCGGGTGGCCATTTATTTCGGCCTCATGTTGTCCGCCCTTTCGCTCGCGTACACCATGATTTTGATCGGCATCGCGATCTTCCAGGGCATCCAGACCCCCGGTTACATCACCATCATCGCGGCGGTGACCGGCCTGGGCGGGCTCCAGATGACGATGCTCGGTCTGATCGGCGAGTACATCGGACGTATCTACTACGAGACCAAGAACCGCCCGCACTACCTCGTCCGGGAGAGCACGGAGACTCGCGTGCCCGCGCCGCACATGGCCACCGCCATTCGGGAGACCTCGGCGAACGCCACGCCCCGGGGGGTCGGCCGCTGATGCTGCGTCAGGCCATTCGCTTCGCGCTCGTGGGTGTGGTGAACACCGGCACCTACTACCTGCTCTATCTCGGGTTGCGTCATGTGGTGCCCTATCTGGTGGCCCACATCACCGCGTTCATCCTGAGCATGATCGGCTCGTTCTTCATGAACACGTACTTCACCTACAAGGTGAAGCCCACGTGGAAGAAGTTCCTGTTGTTCCCGCTGACCAATGTGACGAACTTCGTGATCACCACGGTCGGCGTGTACGCGCTGGTGTCGTGGGTGTCGATGGACGAGCGGATCGCGCCGCTCGTCGCCGCCGCCGCTGCGATCCCGGTGACGTTCGTGGTCTCGCGCAAGGTGATGATCCCCGGCACCGAATCGCAATCCCGCGTCTCCGAATCCAATTCGACCCCGGTGTCCTGAATCGGCCCGGCCTCGGCCCGGGCGACCGGCTCGGCGGATACGCTGAATCCATGAAGTGGCTTGTCACCGGCGGTGCCGGATACATCGGGACGCATGTCGTGCGAGCGCTGCTCGCGGTCGGCGAGGACGTGGTCGTGGTCGACGACCTGTCCTCGGGCTCGCGCGAGCGGGTTCCCGAGGGGGTGCCGCTGGTGGTCGGCTCGGTGCTGGATCGGGGGCTGCTGGACGAGGTCTTCCGGGCGCACGCCGTGCACGGCGTGGTGCACATCGCGGGCCGCAAGCAGGTGCCCGAATCGGTCGCGCGCCCCCTCTTCTATTACGAGGAGAACGTCGAGGGTCTGCGCACCCTGCTGGCGGCCATGGTCGCGGCCGACGTCACCCGCATCGTGTTCTCCTCCAGCGCCGCCGTGTACGGCATGCCCGACGTCGACCTCGTCGACGAGGACACCCCGTGCCTGCCGATCAACCCGTACGGCGAGAGCAAGCTCGTCGGCGAGTGGATGATCAAGGCCACGGCGCGCGCACACGGGATCTCGTACGCCTCGTTGCGCTACTTCAACGTCGCGGGCGCGGGCGCGCCGGAGCTCGCGGACAAGGGCGTGTTCAACCTCGTGCCGATGGTGCTGGAGAAGTTGACGGCGCATCAGGCGCCGGTGATCTTCGGGGACGACTACGACACGCCGGACGGCACGTGCGTGCGCGACTTCATCCATGTGGTGGATCTGGCCGAGGCGCACGTGGCCGCCACCCGTCGGCTCGCGACCGACCCGGACGCGCATCTGGTGCTGAACGTGGGTCGCGGCGAGGGCACATCGGTGCGCGAGATGGTGGAACTCATCGCCGAGGTCACCGGTTTGCGCGACCTCGCACCGGAGCGCCACCCGCGGCGCGCGGGCGACCCGGCCCGGGTGGTCGCGAGCGCCGACCTGATCACCACCGAGTTGGGCTGGAAGGCCCGACTCGGCACGCCGGACATGGTGCGGAGCGCCTGGGCCGGTTGGCAGACGCCGCGCGGCTGAGACGGCGGAGCGTGGTGCGCCGCGCCGGTGGGTCGTCGGCCCTCGGCGCGGCGGGCCGTGGTCGCTCAGAACGAGGTCGACGAGCCTGAAGTCGCCTGCAATGTATCGATATGCGGCAAATTGCCTGTGGGGTGAATCACGTCGGCCGCGAGTGCGGGCGACCGTCCGGATGGGCATGGGCGCCCTCGCGCGACGCTACGCGCGATGTCGATGTGACGAGCGGGGCGTAGGTGATCGTTTCCGGACGATCCGGATACACGGCAACCGGGAGCCCCTGTCACGCATTTCCGACGGATTCACCACGGAACGCCAACTACGGTCCTTTCCGTAAGGGATCATCTACATTGCGCTCATCCGCAAATCGGATATTCGACGTCTATCCGGCACGGACTTGTGATCTTCGTCTGGGCCTGCTTAGCGTTCGATCCGTCCGTATCCCACACGGACCCCGATCGCCGGTACGCCGAATCCTGTCGCCGGCCGTTCGGGAGGCTGACGAGCACCACACGACAGGAGCGGGGGAACCACAGGTGAACCGCCGTGAACGGCCCCGATCGAGACGATCGGGCGCCGCGAACGGCTTGGGGTGAAGCCACGTCCTTCGGGATGTGGCCGGGCTATCGATCTCCGGCCCGAATCCGACAGCTCACCTCGTAGGCGTGGGAGAGGATCCAGCCATGCTGTCCGGAACCGGGCGTCATCGCCGTCGCAGCACCAGTAGGACCACGCGTCTGATCGCCGCGGCGGGTGTCGCCGGAGTCGGCGTCGCCATGCCGATCATCGGCGCGGGCACGGCCCAGGCCGCCTCCGTGAGCACCTGGGACAAGGTCGCCATGTGCGAGAGCACGGGCAACTGGCAGATCAACACCGGCAATGGCTTCTACGGCGGCCTGCAGTTCACCCAGAGCACCTGGAACGAGTTCGGCGGCACGCAGTACGCCGCGCGGGCCGACCTGGCGACCAAGGGCCAGCAGATCACGATCGCCGAGAAGGTGCTCAAGAGCCAGGGCCCCGGTGCCTGGCCGGTGTGCTCGATCAAGGCGGGCCTGACCCGAGGCGGCGCGGCCGCCGACGTCGACACCGGCTCCTCGGCCGGCAAGACCGCGCCGAAGACGGCGCCCAAGACCGAGACTCCCAAGGCCGCGACCCCGAAGAAGACGGTCGCCACGCCCAAGATCGAGGTCAAGTCCGAGGCTCCCAAGTCCGAGGCTCCCAAGGCCGAGACGCCGAAGACCGAGCCGGTCGCCAAGGCGGACTCCGCCGCCACGTCGTCCTACGTAGTGGTCGCCGGCGACACGCTCTCCAAGATCGCCGGCGCCGCGCACGTGCCCGGCGGTTGGCCGAAGCTGTACGAGGCCAACAAGAGCGTCGTCGGCGAGAACCCCGACCTGATCTTCCCGGGCCAAAAGCTCGCGGTCGACGGCAAGGTCGCGCCGACCACCGCCAAGACCGAGGCCGCGCCCAAGGTCGAGGTGCAGAAGCCGGAGACCCCCAAGGCCGCGCCGAAGACGGAGACCAAGCCGGCCGCGCCCAAGACCTCGGTCAAGACCGAGGCCGCCAAGTCCGATTCCAAGCCCGCCGCGAGCACCGAGAAGGCGTCCGGCTCGTACGTCGCCCCGGTCTCCGGCGCCACGCTCACCGCGAGCTTCGGCTCCGGCGGCTCGCGTTGGTCCAGCGGCAGCCACACCGGCCAGGACTTCGCGGTCTCCACCGGCACCACGGTGCGCGCGGTCACCTCGGGCACCGTCGTGTCGGCCGGCTGGGGCGGCGCGTACGGCAACGAGGTCGTCATCCGGCACGCGGACGGCAAGTACACCCAGTACGCGCACCTTTCCTCGATCTCGGTCAAGGCCGGGATGAAGGTGCAGACCGGCCAGAAGATCGCGCTCTCCGGCGCGACCGGCAACGTGACCGGCCCGCACCTGCACTTCGAGGTCCGCACCACGCCGAACTACGGTTCTGCGGTCAACCCGATGACGTGGCTGCGCAGCCACGGCGTGAGCGTCTGATCCACCGCACTCCCGCGCCGTCCGGCGGGCGTTCCCTTCGGGGAGCGCCCGCCGTTCGCATGTCCGGGCGTTCCTCGCAGCCGGCCGAATCGTGTCGTCACGGCGGCCATGTGGTGCGCCGAGCGCCGGCGGGACGGCGGCGCGGTGCGCACCACGCGGTCAGGACGGCCATGCGGTGCGCAGCGTGCCGTCCGGCCCGAGCCACAGGGCGACCGGCCGCCCGGCGCCGTCCATCGCACCGGTGGGGCCGACCGCGACCGGGTACTCGTCCAGCACGATCGGCGGGCCGGCCGGGCCGACCACGACCGGGCGGCCCTCGGCGTCCCGGGTGCAGACGGCCGTCGTGTCGTCCGGCCGGGGCAGCGGGTACAGCGCCTCGTGGCCCGCCCCCGCGCTGCGCGCGCCCCCCGGCGCCCAGGCACCGGGCCCGACTTCGACCGCAGTCGCGAT
>NZ_JBEXCV010000029.1:0-70454 GCF_040605455.1 Embleya sp. NPDC005575
ACGCTGTTGAGTTCTCAAGGAACGGACGCTTCCTTTGGTGCGGAGTCAACCGCGCCCTCCGGGCGTTTAACGTTCAAGGTGTTTCATTGTGTTTCCGTGTTTCTTTTGTTTCGCTTTCGCGTCTCCAGCTTAGCACACCGTTTCGGCGGCTTCGCTTTCCTCGCTTTCGGCTTCCACCGCGTTTCCGCGCTTTCCGCCTTCCGGACTCTAGCAGATCCTGCGACCCGCTTTTCGTCCTTTGCTTTCCGCCTTCGAAACTTTCGTTTCCCCGGCTTCCGGCTCTTCGAGCTTACCAGGTCTTTCGACCCGCTTCGCTCACCGCTTCGGCTTCGAAAATTTGTTCTTCCCGCTGCTTTCTGCGACGCCCCGAACATTAGCGGATCGCATTTCCCACCGTCTAATCGGCGGCAATTTGCGTTCCGGCAATCTGCGGGGACACCCGGGCACGGAACGACGCGTGTGATGCGCATGCGCATCACACCCGGTTCAAGTGATCGGAATGGCCACCCCGGGACCAGCCAGCGCGGGCGCCTAGGCTCGCGTCTGTCTCAGGTCTCCCTGTCGGGCAACTTGGAGGACCCTACCGGGGCCCGGGGCCGACCGCAAACCGGCTCGCGGGGGCTCCGTTTCGGGTGTTCGAACCGGAGCAGACTCCCGGCATGGTGACCTCTACCGCACGGCGAGTGAACCCGATCGCAACGGTCGTCAGCATCGTGGCCGCAGCGATCGCAGTTGTCATCGTCCTGCACATCATTTTGTTCGTCTTCGAGGCCAATCCTGCCAACAGTGCGGTGGAGACCATCGCCGACTGGTCGGACTGGCTGACCCGCTGGGCGAAGGACCTCTTCACCCCCGACAACGACAAGGCACGGGTCGCGGTGAACCAGGGGCTGGCCGCGGTGGTCTACCTCGCCGCCGGTGCGCTGATCTCCCGTCTGGTCGGCCGGGTCTGAGCGCGAAGGCAGTCGGCTCGATACTTCCGTACGGTGGCGGCGCACCACTCGTAATGATTGGTGTGGAGTACCGAACTGCACCGCCGCCGACCGGAGGGCCCCATGTCCCTGCTCACCCCGGACAGCCTGGGCGATCTCCTGGGCTTGTTCGATTTCGGGAACGGGTGTGTCACCCGAGTACAGATCGACGACCCGTTCAGCCCGGGCGGGGCCACCGCACGCGTTCTGGTCGACGCCCGGGACCGGGAGCACGGCTGGCCGTGGATTCCCGTCGAGTTCACCCTCTCGGGGCTTCGCGACTACCGGGTCGAACACGGCAAGGGTTTTTCCGGAATGCTCTATTTCGACCCGGTGCTCTCGCGATTCACCGATGAGACGTACGGCGATCTCTTCTACCTGGACTTCGATCCGGTGGACGGGCCCGGAGCTTACGAACCCGTCGACGCCGGCGACGTCGTCGGGCGATCCCAGTGCTTCTTCGCTGCCGAGACCTGCTCGTGGCGGGCCCTGCCGCCCACGGAGAGTCCCCGACTCAGACTCATTGGTAACGCTTAGATCTCAAACCTTTGACTCAGTAGGTTCTGCTTCTACGTTCACTCGCACCGGGATCGGCCGCGAGTGTTCGAGTCGTGAACACTCGACCGTCGATTCCTCCGTATTCGGTACGAAGTCGAGTCGAGGAACCATGAAGCTTCAGCGGAAGCGCTTCGCCGCCCTGCCCGCCGCCCTCGGTGCGGGTGCCCTGCTCCTGGCCCTGACCGGGAGTGCCGACGCGGCCCCCCGCCACGGCGATCACCGCCCGTCCGTTGCCGGGATGCGAATCCTGCTGAGCAACGACGACTCGATGCAGAACGCCAAGGCCGACGGGGCCGACGGCCGAGGCGTCTACGAGGTACGCCGGGCGCTGTGTGCCGCCGGGGCGGATGTCGTGGTCATGGCGCCGTGGCAATTCATGAGTGGCTTCGGTACCGCGGCCACCGGTAGCGGCGCGCTCACCGTGTCCAGGCGCACCGCGCTACCGGCCGGCTTCGAGGGCGACTGTGCCCAGGCCCCGAGCAAGGGAGCCGTCTTCGGCGTGTGCAAGGGCGACCTCCCGTGCGGCCCGACCACCCCGAGCGCCACCCCCGTGGACACCGTGCGGCTCGCCCTGCGCGGCGGGCTCGCCGCCAAGGTTGGCTGGGACAACGGCCCCGACCTGGTGCTCACCGGGATCAACTCCGGGCCCAACGTCGCCTCGGTCACCAACGACTCGGGCACCCTGGGTGCCGCCATCGCCGCGATCGACAACGGCAAACCGGCCATCGCGCTCAGCGGCGGCTTCGACATGGAGTCGTTCAAGGTGACCCCGGCCACCTACCGGGCATTCGCTGACTTCCTGCCCTCGTATGTGGCGCAGCTCAAGGATCGCAAGGCGCTGTCGGACGCATACGTGATCAACATCAACCACCCGAACGTGGTGCCGGGGAAGCAGCCCGGCCGGCCGGTGTGGACCGAGATCGGTACCGAGACCGTGGTCGCGATCCGGTATTCGGCCACGCCCGACAGCGACACCTTCACGATCGGCCAGGGCGACTGCGAGGTGCCCGGCACCTTCTGCCGTCCCGAGACCAAGCGGCACGCCGACTGGGCCGAGCTGAACAAGGGGAACATCACCGTCTCCGCGGTGACCGGCGACCGCACCCTGCGCGGCGGCGCGGACGACAGGCTGGAGCGCTTCGTCAAGACCGGCCGCTGATCCTTCACAAGAGGGCACGGACCGGCTCGATACTGGTCGGATGGCAGACAAGCAGCGTCGACGCGGTCGCGCCCCCGAGCCGGTCCGCGCCGAGGTGGGCTCCGGCAGCGTCGAGTTGGAGCCCGATCCGGATCGGGCCGGGGCATGGACGCTGCGCCTGCACGGGTCGCCGCAGTCGCACGTGGATCTGGGCGACCCGACGTGGTTGGAGTTCGAGTACGTGCGTCGGCTCGGCCACGTGGTCGACCTGATCGCGGACACCGGCAAGCCCTTGCGGGCCTTCCACCTCGGTGGTGGCGGGCTCACCCTGGCCCGTTATGTGGCGGCCACGCGGCCTCGGTCGCGGCAGCAGGTGGCCGAGTTGGACGCGGAGTTGGTGGAGTTCGTTCGGCGGGAACTGCCGTGGGAGAAGAACTGGCAGATCCGGGTGCGCACCGGCGATGCCCGCGAGGTGGCGGGCAGGGCACCGGACACGGCGTTCGATCTCGCCGTCGTCGACGTGTTCGCCGATTCGCGGGTGCCCGCGCATCTGACGTCGGCCGAGTTCGTCGGCGAGGTGGCCCGGACGCTGGCCCCCGGCGGGGTGTACGCGGTGAATCTGGCCGACGGCGGCCGGCTCGACTTCGTCCGGTCGCAGGTGGCGACGGTGCGCTCGGTGTTCCCGAATCTGCTGCTGATCGCCGACCCCGCGGTGCTGCGCGGGCGGCGGTTCGGCAATGTCGTCCTGGTCGCCTCGCACGGCGAGCTGCCGGTCGCCGAGCTGGCCCGGCGCACTGCCGCCGACCCGTTCCCGGGACGGGTCGAGCACGGCTCCGCGTTGGCCGACTTCCCCGGCGGGGCGGCCGTGGTGCACGACGCCACGGCGGTCGCGTCGCCGGCTCCGCCCGCGCGTACCTTCGGCCGGAACTGAACCCACACGCACCGCGTACGACGAACCGCTACCGCCGCCGCTTGCGCTCCTCCACCCGGCCCTTGAGCAGGCCGACGAGCAAAAGCACGATCAAGGTCGCGACCAGCAGCACCACGGTGACCGCGGAGCCGAGCAGCACCTTGCCCCGGTCGGTCAGGGTGAAGACCGAGACCGGCAGCGTCCGCCACTCGGCCGGGTAGACCATGATCGTCGCGCCTACCTCGCCCATCGACAGCGCGATCGCCAGGCTCGCCGCCGCGGTGATCGACGGGAGCAGCATCGGCAGCCGTACCCGCAGCAACACCCGGGCGGCACTCGCGCCGAGCGAGGCGGCCACGTCCGCGAAGGCCGCGTCGGTTCGGTCGAGCCCGGCCGACACCGTGGCGTACGCGAACGTCACCACCAGCACCGCGTGTGCCGCGATGACGATCCACTTGGTGCCGTTGAGCAGGATCGGGCCGTCGCTGAAGGCCACCAGCATGCCGAGGCCGACCACCACCGACGGCACCGCGACCGGCAGGTGGAAGACCGCGTCGGTGAGCCGGCGGACGAAGCGCGGCGCGGTGCGAGCGGCGATCGCCGCCCACGTTCCGACCACGATCGCGATCAGCGACGCGCCCAGCGCGGTCTCGATGCTGACCACGAGGCTGTCGTGGTTGGTGCCCGCCATGGCCTCGCGAATGTTCTCGCTCTCGTCGGCGCGGGCTTGGCCTGGTCGGGGTTGTAGATCCAGGACGCGTAGTTGTTGACCACGGCCACGAAGCGGCCCTGCGCGTCCTTCGAGGTCGCGGGCACCTTGTCGGCGCCGGCCGGCGCGTACGCGGTGAGCAGGTTCGCCTGCGCCGCGCGCTGGATGAACGGCGGCAGCGTGATCGCCACGTCGGCCTGCGGGTTGCCCTTCTCCTTCTCCATGCGCGTGACCACCTCGCCGGAGCCGGACTCCACCAGGTTGACCTTGATCCCGGTCTTCTTCTCGAAGTCCGCGAAGCGCTTGGTGTACCAGTCGGCGAGTCCGTCCACGGAATAGACGGTCACGCTGCCCGAGCCCTTGGCCGGGGCGCTGCCGGGGGCGGCGTTCGCGGCGGGCCCGGTGTCGTCCGAGCCGCTCCCGCCGGTCCCGCCGCAGGCGGTCGCGGCGAACACGACCACGGTGGCGGCGGCGGTGAGGCCGAGGATGCGTCGCATGGGAATCGCCCTTTCGAAAGACGAATCAGCCCTGGAGCAGGGCGGGGAGGTCACGGATGGAGCCGAGTACGTGGGTGGCGCCGGCCGCTGCGAGCGCGGCCCGCTCGTGTGCGCCGGTGAGCACACCGGCGGCGATGGAGGCACCGGAGCGCAGTCCGGTGAGCACGTCGAACGCGGTGTCGCCGACCACGGCAACCGCCCGCAGGTCCTCGACGCCCAGCCGCAGCACCGCGGTGAGCACCATGTCGGGGTAGGGCCGGCCGCGCCCGGCGTCGGCCGGGCACAGGGTCAGGTCGGCGAGGTCGGTCCAGCCGAGCGCGGCCAGGATCGCGTCCTGGGTGGGCCGACCGAATCCGGTGGTGAGGGCGACCTTGACGCCCGCCGCACGCAGTGCGCGGATCGCGTCCTCGGCGCCGTCGATCGGCGCGCAGCGGCCCTGGGCCACCAGGTCGGCGTAGGCCGCCTCGAACGCGAGGTTGGCGGCCTGCGCGCGCTCCTCGTCGCCGTCGAGCAGGGCCCGGAAGACGGTGATCTTGCTCTCGCCCATGGTGTCGTGGACGTAGGCGAGCTTGCGCTCGAAGTCGGCGGAGCCGATCTCGACTCCGACCGCGCCGATCGCGCGGGTGAACGCCTCGACGACGAGGCCGTCGTCGGTGACGGTGGTGCCGGCCATGTCCAGGACGGCGAGTTGATAGTGCGTCATGAGTAGTGCTCCGGTTGGGCTTTCGGCGATGGGTGGCGGACGCGGGCCGGCGCGACGGGTCCGGTGCCGCGGCCACGGCACCGGACCTGCCCGGCCTCAGAGGCCGGCGAGGTTCGCGGTGCGTTCGGCGATGGCGGGCGAGCAGGTCATCCCGCGTCCGCCGGGGCCGGTCACCAGCCAGGTCGCCGGGGCGACCTGCTCGCGGTGCACGACGCGGGTGGTGTCGGTGGTCTGCGCGTACACCCCGGCCCAGCGGCGGCGCACGGCCGGCAGCGGGCGGCCGAGCAGTTCTCGGGCCACCTCGACCAGGTGCTCGTAGGGCGCGGAGTCCACGTCGAACGTGAACGGCTCGTCGTATTCGTGGGTGTCGCCGATGGTCAGGCCACCGTCCAGGCGCTGGACCATCAGCAGTTGCATGCGGTGTTCGGCGGGCACCGGCGCCTGCGGGCGGGCGCTCTTCAGCGCGTCCAGCGCGGTGCCGGCGTAGGCCGGGTAGTAGCGGAAGCTGTCGCCGTCGGCGACCGAGGTGGTCAGCCGCTCGTCGAGCGGGTCGGTCTGCATCATCTGCAGGCGCACCCGGCGCACCGGCAGCTCGGGGGCCAGCTCGCGGACCAGACCGGTCAGCCAGGCGCCGGTGCACAGCAGCACCAGGTCGCCCTCGTGGGCGTGTCCGTGGTCGTCGCGCACGCCGGTGCCGCTCGGCAGCAGGTCGCGCACCTCGCGGCCGGGCAGCCAGGCGTAGCGTCCGCCGGCCGCGAGGTGCGCGCGCAGCGCGGGCAGCACGATCCGGGACTCGACCGCGCCGTCCCGCTCGCACCACAGCGCCGCGTCGAAGGTGCCGCGCAGCGCCGGGTTGTGCTCTCGGGCCTCGCCCGGGGTGAGCAGCTTCAGGCCGCGTTCGGCGGCGTCGGGGAGGGCGAGGGCCGCCTCGGCCACCGCGACCTCCTCGGCGCCTCGGCACACGGTGAGCGAGCCGTTGGGCCGAAAGCCGGTGCCGGGCACGTCGGCGCCGATCCGCTCCCACAGCTCCCGGGCCCGGAGCGCGGTGCCCAGTTCGTCGCCGCCGGCCCGGCCACCGATCCACACCAGGCCGAAGTTGCGCACCGAAGCACCGCGCGCCTCGCGCTCGCGCTCGATGTGCACGACCTCGTGACCTCGATCGATGGCCTGCCAGGCGTGCATGGTGCCCAGCACGCCACCTCCGACGACGATGACTCGCACGGGCTTCCTCCACGTTCTCGGGGGCGAATACGACCAGCTTGGGAGCGGTCGATGCCGAGCATGCGGAGGCGGTGTGTCGCCCGCGTGAACAGTCCGTTAAGGTCCGAACCTGTTATCTTTCCGTTATCAAAGCCCATGGGGCCTACGCGCGCAGGCGCGTGGCGAAACCCATCCGGTCCCCCCGAAACAGCGCCCGGACCCGCTCGATGGGCACCCCCTCCGAGTCGTAGGACGTGCGCATCACCAGCAGCATCGGCAGCGCCGGGTTGGTTTCCAGGAGCAGCGCCTCGCGCGGCGCGGCCAGCACGGTCTCCACCGTCTCGTCCATCTCCGCGAACACCACGCCCAGATCCTTTTGCAGGCACCGGTACAACGAGCCCTCCGGGCGCAGGACGTCCAGCAGGGTGGGAAAGCGGTCCAGCGGCAGGTAGGTGCTCTCCAGGCCGATCGGTTCGTCGTCGGCGAGCAGCACCCGCTCCAGGTGCACGGTCAGGTCGCCGGTGCGGATCCGCAGTCGGTCGGCCAGGTCGGGCTGCGCGACGTGGTGTTCGAGAGTGACGACGCGCCGGCCGGGGGCCAGCCCCATCGAGCGCACCGCCTCGGTGTAGCTGCCGAGGCTGACCGGCTGCATGAGCTTGGGCGGCGCGACGTAGGTGCCCCGTCCGCGGGCGGCGCGCAGGCGGCCCTCCATCACCAACTCGCCGATCGCCGATCGCAGAGTGCTGCGGGCGACGCCGTAGGTCGCGGCGAGTTCGCGTTCGGAGGACAACAACGCGTCCTCGCCCAACTCGTCCATGAGTTGGAGCAGGCTCATCTTCACCGTGTACGACTTGGGGACGCGGCCGTGTTCGGGGACGCCGTCGCGATAGGGACGGGCCGTGGAGTCTGGGCTGGGCACGCACGGAGCCTATTCGGCCGGCGCCGGGTACGTGCGCCCCTTCCAGGCCGCACCCCGCCCGCGGGCGTGCCGAACCGCCGAGTGCACGGTCATGCCCAGGTAAAGCGTGGCCGCGAACGGCAGCAACACCGCCGAGGCGGCGGGCCGTCCGTAGTAGCGCACCATCGGCACATAGGTCGCGGTCATCAGTGCCCACACCGCGAGCCCGCACAGCGCGAGCGGGGCGTGTGCGCCGGCGATCCCGGCGAACAACGCGACAGGTGCGGCCAGATAGATCAGGGCCAGGCCCACCACCGTGCCCGCGAGCAACAGCCAGGAGTGCCTCAGCTGGGCGAACGCACTGCGCGCGACCATGTTCCACAGGTCGGCGAGCGCCGGGTAGGGCCGCACGCTGTCCACGTGGTCGGCGGGGTCCGCGAGCACCAGTCGAATCCGGCCGCCGGAGCGCTTGACCGCGGTGCCCAGTGACACGTCGTCGATCACCGCGTCCCGGATCGCCGCCACGCCGCCGGCTCGCTCCAGGGCGGTGCGCCTGACCAGCACACAGCCGCCCGCAGCGGCCGCGACCCGCGACTTCGGCCGGTTCACCCGGCGGAACGGGAAGAGCTTGCCGAAGAAGTACACGAAGGCGGGCACGATCAGCTTCTCCCACCGGGTGTGCGTGCGCAGCCGGGCCATCACCGAAAGCAGGTCGAGCCGGTCCCGCTCGGCCTCGCCGACCAGGCGGGCGAGCGAATCGGGCGCGTGCGCGATGTCCGCGTCGGTGAACAGGATCCAGTCCACCTCGCCGACGGACTCGACCCCGTGCCGCAGCGCCCACAGCTTGCCGGTCCAGCCCGCGGGCGGCTCGCCCGGCGAGGTCACGGTCAGCGGCACCCGGCCGGCCGCACCCAGCCGCCGGGCCAGCTCGCCTGTCCCGTCGGTGCTGCCGTCGTCGATCAGGAGCACCCGGGCCCGGCCGGGAAAGTCCTGCGCGAGCAGCGTGGGCAGGCTGACGTCGAGCACCGCCGCCTCGTCCCGGGCGGGCACGATCACCGCCACCGACGCGGTGTCGGCCGCCGGCCCGGTCGAGCCCGCCAGGCGCACGTCGGTGCGCCAGAACCAGCCGTGGCACAGCGTCAGATAGAGCCAGGCCAGACCGGACACGGCGGTGATCCACAGCAAGACGTCCACATCGGAAGCCTGCCGGCTCGTCCGCGCCACTCGGGCGCTCCGTCCGGGTGAAAGTCCGCGCGCGAACGGAGTCCTCGTCTCAAGAGCGTGCGCGCGCGCCCCGATAGCGGGTACGGGAACTGTTCTCGACAGCTGAGTGAACTACCCATCGGCAGAAGGGCGGTGCCCGTCATGGGCGACGCGACGACGAGGACCCAGGAGCATGTTCGCGGCGGGGCCACCCGCTGGCAGCAATTCGAGGTCGGTACGCGCGTGCGCGTGCAGGTGGGTCTGAGCACCGGCCACATCGGCGAGGTGTGCGAGGTCTTCGCGGACGCCCATCGGCCGCCGTTGTCCCCGTACCAGTGGTACTCGGTGCGTTTCGCCGACGGCCTGCGCCCGCTGTATCGCCACGACGAACTCGTCGAGCTCTTGTAGGTCCGCTCGACTCCGACCGGCCCCATCCTTCGGCCCTGCCGGACAGCCCTCACAGACCGCGTGCGCCCGCGCCCCGATGGCGGGCGCACGCGGAATGCCACACACACACGCCATGCGACGGGCCGAAAGACGAGGCCAAGGAGCCCTTCGGCCGCGTGTCCAACGACACCGTCGGTCGGGTCTTGCGCTTGCACGCCCGCCGAGGCAGGGTGCGGGCACGGGATCTGAAAGGGCGTCAGAATGACGATCAAGCTGGGCGTGATGGCGCCTTTCGCGGACGGTCTGATCACCTCCGGCGGCTTCCTGCGCGACTTCGCCGGGACGCTGGAGGAGTGCGGCGTCGAATCCGTATGGACCGTCGAACACGTCGTGGTCGCCGAGGACTACGAACCCCTGTACCCGTACTCGGATTCCGGTCGCACACCCAGCGCCGCCGGCGTCGTGCCGATGCCCGACCCGCTGGAGACCATCGCCTTCCTCGCGGGCGCGTCGCGCACGTTGCGGTTCGGCACCGCGATGGTGGTCGCCCCGCTGCACAGCCCGGTGGTGCTGGCCAAGCGGGTCGCCACCATCGACCGGCACTCGGCCGGCCGGTTGATGCTCGGCCTGGGCATCGGCTGGCAGAAGGAGGAATACGCCGCGGTCGGCGCGTCCTTCGCCGAGCGCGGCGCCCGCCTGGAGGAGTGCGTCGGCGCGATGCGCGCGCTGTGGGCCGACGCTCCCGCCACCTTCCGCGGCCGATTCACCACCTTCGAGCGGGTGCACTGCCTGCCCCGGCCCGAACGCGGCGCGGTACCGGTGATCCTGGGCGGCAACAGCGAGCCCGCTGTACGCCGGGCCGGTCGGATCGGCGACGGCTGGTTCCCGTACACGATCGCTGCCGAAGAGTTCGAGGTGCGTGCCGAATTGTTGCGCGCGTCGGCGCTTTCGGCCGGCCGGGCCGAGGATGCGGTCGAGATCACCGCGTGGCCCGGCTCGTGCGACCGAGACCTCCAGCACGACCCGAACTGGGTTCGCCGGTTCACCGACGCGGGTGCGAGCCGCCTGGTGTTCGCGCCCAACCCGGCCGAACTGGCCGGGCCGGGTGGGCTGGACACGCTGCGCGAGCGGATCGCGCAGTACCGCGAGAGAGTGCTGGACAAGCTGTGAGCACCGCCGACTCCGCCACCGAGACGGTGAACATTCTCGACCAGGTCACGCTGACGAACGATCAGGTGGCGCTGTGGTTGGGCCAGTTCCATGATCGCTACCTGCCCGGCGCGCAACGGCGCGGGATGCGGCTGGAACGGGTCTGGCGCTCGCCGGCGGGCCGCGGCACGACCACCGTGCACATCCTGTGGGTGCTGCCCGGAATCCGCGCCTTCTACGCGATGCGTGGTGCCGCGGCGGCCGATCCGGACGTCGCGGCGTTCTGGGCGGCCACCGACCGCTACGCGTCGGCCCGGCAACGTCGAGCGTTGCAGCCGGCGATGCCCGGACCCGTTGACGCGCCGGATCCGGGCCCGGCGGCCACGGCTGCGGCCGACACCACCGAGTCGGGCCGCGCCGAGACGAATCCCACCGCCGCGGCCCCCTCCGGGCCGGGCCGCACCCCACGCCGCACCGGAGGGCACGCATGACACGTTGGGTAGTGCTGGCCGCGGCCATGCCCGGGTCCGGTCTCGGCGGGATGCGCTCGGCCGGACCGGATCTGCCCGGCAGCGTCGGCGGGCGCGGCTTCTCGTGGGATCTCGACGCCGACGCTGCTCCCGAACTGCCCGCGGATGCCGAGGCGGTCGCGCTGCGTCCGGTGCGCGCCGGGTTCGTGCCGCTGACCGGGCCCCGGATCAAGCGCACGCTGCTGTTGACCGTGCGTAGCGGCACATCCGCCGACGTGCTCGCGGAGTTCGAGGCGGACCTGATGGCGATGCCGGACCACATCGCGACCATCCGCTCGTGGGCGCTCTCCAGGGTGGCGGGGCGGGCCGGGACGGCGGCGCCGTGGACGCATGTGTGGGAGCAGGAATACGCCACGGTCGAGGGACTGACCGGCGAGTATCTGCTGAACCCCTATCACTGGGCGCACGTGGACCGCTGGTTCGACGGCGAGGTGCCGGGGTCGATCGTCGAACCGGGGCTGGCGCACGTCTTCCGCCGCAGCGATCCGCCGGTACTCACCGCATGCGGTTCTGACTGATCGTCAATTCCGACGCCCGACAAGGGCAACCAACAGGTGCGTCCATTCTCGGTCGGTGAACCGCAGGACCTCGCAGGCGCGTTGCTTGGAATCGCGAACCACCACCTCGCAGGGGTGCCGATTCACCACTTCGACGCAGTTCCCCTGAACGCTGCTGTAGGAGCTCCGTCGCCACGTCGGTGCGTGGGTTTCCTCCAGCAAGGTCGCCATCGGCCCGTCACCCCTGACTCGTCGAGGCCACGCCGACGGGCGACCAGAACCCGCTTCCTCCATGTGAGGGCCAGGGACATCGCCCGATCGGGTGAACCGTGTACACGCGGACACCGAAGTGGCGGCGAGAGTTGCACCACCGGGTTTCGTGGAGCATCCTACCGAGCACCCTCACTTTACGCGCTTACAAGATCACTTAAAGCGACGGGACGGGGCGGGGCCGCTTGCGGGGGCAAACGCAGCCCACGCAACAGGAGGTAGCTGCATGACCACCCTGGCCGATCCGGAAGTGGCGGATGCAGAGGACGAGGTCAGCCCGACCATCACGCTGCCGGCGATGCCCGCGTGCGTGTCCGCCGTGCGGGAACATGTCCGCGTGGCACTGACGGTCTGGGACCTCGACTCTTTGTCCGACATCGCCGTACTTCTCGCCTCCGAACTGGCGACCAATGCCGTACGCCACGCGGGCCTGGGACGCCCGTTCAGCGTCGTGGTCCGCCGAGATCGCGCCCCCGACGGCGCCGCATGCGTATGGATCGAGGTGCACGACACGGACTCCCGGGCACCGCAGGTGGTCGAGGCCGGCGACGACGACACCACCGGCCGCGGCCTGCTGCTGGTCGAATCACTTTCGGACGGCTGGGAGTCGGTCCCCGAACCCGGCGGCAAGTGTGTGCGCTTTCGGCTCGCGATGACCGCCTGACCCCGCCCGCCCGGCGCCCACCGCCACACTCGACCGGCGCGCTCTGCGGCTCACGCCACCGGTGGCCCGCCCGCCGCCGACCCGGCGACGTACACCGGCAGTTCGTGCACGTGGGCACGGCCGGGCGCGAGCGTGTCCACGGCGAGCCGGCCCAGGTGCGGGTGGTGGGTGAACAGCACCACCTGGAACCGGTCGGCCATCGCGTCCAGCACCGCGAGCATCGCCCGCGTGCGCCCGTCGTCGAAGGTCATCGCGATGTCGTCGAGCACGATCGGCATCGCCCGGCCGGCATCCGCGTACGCGTCCAACGAGGCCAGTCGCAGCGCCAGATAGAGCTGATCGCGGGTGCCCTCGCTCATCTCGTCCACACCGATCGACCCGGCCGCGAAGGCGGCGTCGAAACCGTGTCCGACGGCCGACGAGGAGCCGCCGGCGCGGCGCGCGCGCAGCACCGGGGCACCCTTGCGGCCGTCGGTCTCCACGAGCAGCCGATCGAAGCGCCCCGCGGTGAGCGCGGTGAAGACCTCCTCCGCCCGCGCCAGCACCGGGGCCTGGTTCTGTTTGCGGTAGTCCTCCATACAGCGCAGCAGCACCTCGCGGGCCAGCCGCAGCCGGACGAACTCCTCGGTGTCCTCGGCGATCGCCGCGACCGTGCCGGCCGCCTCCTCCTGCGCCCGGACGGCAGCCGTCGACTCGCGTTCCATGTCCAGCACGATCTGCCGGCGCCGACCCAGCGCCTCGCCCGCCGCGGCGTACGCCGCCTCGGCCTCCTCGACGCGGCGCGCGGCGTCCTCGATCTCCACGTCGAGTTCCTCGGGCGCGTAGCGCGCGGCCTCCTGTTCGACCTCCGGCGACAACAGCTCGCGATGCTCGGCGAGTGCCCGCTCGACCTCCCGCACCCGGGCGGATCGTCCCACCGCGCGGCGCAGTTGCTCGGCGTCGGCGGCGCCGGCCGCGGCGACCAGCGCGGCGAGTTCGGCCGCGATGTGCTCGCCGGCCTCCCGCCCGGCCGCCACCGCGTGCTCCAGCCGGGCGATCCGCTCGGCGAGCCGGTCACGGGCCTCCTCGGCGCTGCGGGCCGTAGTGAGTTCCCCGTGCAGCGCGAACACCGCCGCGAACGGCGGCCGGCCGTCGACCTCGGTCGGCACCGGGCGCCCGCAGGCGGCGAACACCTCGGCCACCCGCGCACCGAACCCGGCCACCCGGTCGGCCGCGCGGACCCGACGCAGTTCCGCCTCGGCCGCGTGGCCGACCGCCGCCGCCACCTTGGCCAGCGTGCCCACCGCGGCGGCGACCGCGTCGGGGTCGCCCTCGGGCAGGTCCAGGCCGTGCACCAGGTCGTGCCAGCGCTGCTCCCACGCGGCACGCTCGTCCCGGGCCCGGTTCGACTCCGCATCCGCCTCGGCGAGTTCGGCCTCGGCCTCGCGCACGGCCGCGAGCGCGCTCTCGCGCACCCGCGCCGCGTCGGCGAGCGCGTCGCGGCGTGCGTCGGCCTGTTCGATCAGCGCGGCCAGGGTGCTCGTCGTGGTCGGCGCGCCGGATTCGGCCAGCGCGGTGCGGAAAGCGGTCACCAGTTCGGCGGCCCGCTCGCGGCCGGCGGCCGCTCGGGCCCGCAGCGTGCGCGCCTCGACCTCGACCCGGGCCAGGTCCCGGATCGCGTCCAGCAACGCGGCGGCGTCGTGCGGATCCGGCGCGGGCAGTCCGCCGGCCACCCAGGCCCGTGTCCACTGCTCGGCAAGCTCGTCCCGGCGCGCGGTCGCCTCCTGCCGCCGCTCGGCCAGTCGGGCCAGCGTGCGTTCGTCGTGCTCGAGGTCCACCAGGAGCCGGCCGCGCCGGACCGCGTCCTCGGCCCGGCGGGCGATCCGCGCGGCGATCTCGTCCGCGGCCCGAACCGCCTGCTCGAACGCGTCGATCCGGTCGTCGGTCAGCGGCGGGCTCGCGCAGATCCGCGTCCACAGCAGATCGCGCTCGGCGCGGGCGGCGGCCCAGTCCGCGGGCGTGGGCGGCACATCGGCCGGCGAGAGCACGGCCAACTCGCGGCGCCGCGCGTCGTGCCCGGCCACCGCCGCGTCCCGGTCCTTGGCGATCGTGTGCAGTTCGTCCAGGACCCGGGTCGTCTGCTCGACGTGCTCGGCGACCCGCTCCCGGCCGGGCAGCCGCAGCCGCGCCGCCCGGTCGTCGGCGAACAGCGCCGGGTCGTGCAGATCGTGCCGGGCACGCAGATCTTCCGCTTCGCGTTCGAGCTCGGCAGCCCGCTGCTCGTCGCGGACGATGTCCTCGACCAGGCCGCCCGGCACCACCCGACGCAGCGCGCGCAACGCGGCCGGGTCGCCGGGCTCGGGGGTCAGGTCGCAGGTCGCACGGGCCGCGTCCAGTCGGGCACGACGATGCGCAACCTGCTCGGCGGCACCGGCGAGCCGGGCCTCGCACATCTTGAGCCGGTCGCGCAGCTCCATCACCCGTTCGCCCACGCCGGCCGGCACGTCGTACGCGGTGGGGTCGTCGAGGGCGCGATCCGGGCGCACCCGGAACAGCAGTTCGGCGGCGCCCGCCCGGGTCTGCGACGCCTCGGCATCGGCGTCGGCGGCCAGGTCGACCGCGTCGCGAACGGCCGCGACGTCCGCGTGCAGCGCGTCCACCTCGGCGGCGTGCGCCGACAACGCCCGGTCCACCACCACGTCGGCCGACTCTCGGCGAGCCTCGGCGAGGTCCCGCACGACTCGTGTGCCCTCCACCGCCGCCTCGCGTGCCCGCTCGTCCAGGGCGGCGAGTTCGGCCGCGAGGTCGGCGGCGACCGGCGGGCCCTCGGCGAGCAACTCGACCCGCTCGGCATCCAGCGCGCTCCTGCGGGCCAGCACCGGAAGCGCCTGCCGGATGCGATCCAGCCGGTTCGCCGCGGCCCGCGCGTCGCTGCGGTCCCGGCCGAGCCGGTCGCGCTCCTCCTCGGCGCGCCGGGCCTCCTTGACAGCCTCGCCGAACACCGAGGGCGCCAGGCCGTCGTCCTGGACCCGCTTGCGCAGCCGGCTCAACTCGGTCAGCCCGGCGTTGATCCGCTGGTTCTTGCCGCGTGTCTTGTACAGCTCGCCGGCGCGCTCCTCCAGGCGGGTCAGCACCTCGCCGAGCCGAGCCGAGGAGCGCGATTCGAACAGCGCCCGCCCGATGTCGCCCTCACCCCGGAGCAGTTCGGCCCCGCCCTCGCGCAACCCGGCGTGGTCCAGCGCGAACACGTGCCGGAAGTCGTCCCGGCCCACGCCCGCGAGCACCCGGGTCAGCTCGGTCTCGGCGAGCACCGTGCCGTTCGCGCGGGTGAGCGGGTTCTTGTCCCGCTTGTGCCGCACCACGTCCAGCACGCCCCCTTGCTCGTCGCGCACCAGGGCGCCGAGCTTGAGGTCGCGCATCGCGTGCACGAAGTCGTACGAGGTCTGCCGGTCCATCCCGTACAGAAGTTGCTCCAAGGCGTGCCGCACGGTGGACTTGCCGGCCTCGTTCGGGCCGCAGATCACGTGCACGCCCGGCGCGCCGAGCTCGATGTGCCGGTCGGTGAAGCAGCCGAACGCGATCAGGTCGAGCCGGTCGATTCTCATCCGGACTCCCCGTCGGTCCCGGTGACCAGCGCGGTGAGCAGGTCGACCGCCTGGTCGAAGATGTCCGCGCGCCAGGTCGGGTCCGCGGGCGCGATGCCTTCCTCGGCCACCTTGGGATCGAGCGTGCGCAGCCCCGGCACGGCCCGGACCAGCTGTTCCAGCGCGGTGGGATCGGCGCGCAGCATCCTGGCGGTGCGCGCGAGGTCCTCCACCAGCGTGGGCAACTCGACGCCCGCGTCGCCCAGGTCGCGATGCCGGGTCTCCAGCCGGACCTTTTCCAGCCACACCCCGGAGAACTCGGCGGCCAGGGCGCGGGTTTCGAACACGAACCGGCGTTCGTCCCGCCACAACGCCTCGTGCGCGTCGCTGGCGCCGACGATGCGGACCCGGGTGGCCAGCAACCGGTCGCCGGCCGCGGCCCGCTCCTCGGCCAAGTGCCGACGCACCGAATCCAGCACGTCCTCGACCCCGCTCGCCCCCGTCGCGTCCACCTCCAGCCGCGCCCAACGCACCACGTCCAAATCGCGGTGCTCGATCACGGCCCGGCCCCGGTCGCCGTCGACGGTGATCAGCGTCGCGCCCTTGGGCCCGGTCTCGCGGGCGTGCCGGCCCTGCACATTGCCCGGGAAAACGATCCACGGCTCGGCCTCGTGCACCACCTCGCGGGTGTGCACGTGGCCGAGTGCCCAGTAGTCGTAGCCGCGCGAGACCAGGTCGCCGACGCTGCACGGGGCGTAGTTCGCGTGCCCTTCGGCGCCGGTCAGCGCGGTGTGCAGCAGTCCGACGTTGAACATCCCGCCGCGCGGTGCCGGATAGCTCAGCGCGAGGTTGTCGGTCACGTCCCGGACTGCGAAGCCCTGGCCGTGCACGGCCAGGCCGAGGCCCTCGAACGCGACGGTCTCCGGACGCGCGGTGGAGAACCGGTGCACGTTGGCGGGCAGGCGCAGCTCGCGGGTGATCCGGCTGTCCGCGTCGTGGTTGCCCGCGACCAGCAGCACCGGGATGTCCGCCTCGGCCAGGCGGCGCATCTGCACGGCGAAGAACAATCCCGTGTGGTAGTCCTTCCAGTCGCCGTCGTAGATGTCGCCCGCGAGCAGCACCGCGTCGACCGCCTCGGCCAGGGCCAGGTCCACCAGGTTGACCACCGCGTGGCGGGCCGCGTCGCGGATCCGGGTCGCGGGCGCTCCCTCGTAGCCGGAGAGTCCCCGCAGCGGGCTGTCGATGTGCAGGTCGGCGGCGTGCAGCAGCTTCATCGAGCGGGGCGCCTCCGGTCGGCGGTCACACGGGCAGCCCAGGATAGGCACACGGCACCGACAGGGCGGCGGTTTCGGTCCGGTCCGGCAAAGGGTGGGGCCCGCCCCACCCTCGATCCGCCAGTCACCTACCTGGTTCGCGGGCGGTCGCCCGGCCAGGCTGGAGGAAACGCTGCACATCCGTCCTGGAGTCGCCGTGACAGTTCGCCACACCGACCGGAGCCGATCGGTCCCGACCGCTCGCGCCGCCTGCGCGGTCTGCGCGGTGGCCGGCGCGATCCTGTGCCTGGCGGCCGCCCACCGGTACGGGTTCTCCGCCGACCTGGACCTGGTCGGGCTGCTGCGCCGGCCAGCGCCGCCACTCACGCTGGTGTTCGGCATCTGCGGTCTGCTGGTGGCGCTGCGCACTCGCCCGGGCAGCGGAAAACCGGTTGAACCGGACCGGCATTCGGCGGCACTGTGGAGACTCCGCCGAAGGGCGGTGGGTACGAGCGGGCCGCCCCGTCACGGGGAGGGGGCGACCCACTCACGCACTACTGGTTAGGATGTGCACGAAACCTACGCAGGCTCGCGTAGCTCAGCGGGAGAGCGCCTCGTTCACACCGAGGAAGTCACTGGTTCGATCCCAGTCGTGAGCACCGATCATCCGATGATCCGCATCAATCGAGGGCCGCTCCTGCGAGCGGCCCTCGGCACGTCCAGGACGGTTCCCGGCAACAGTCGGTCCGGATCCGCGCCGATCACATCACTGTTCGCCGCGTACAGCGCCGGCCACCCGCCGATCACACCCAGGTCGCGCGCGATCGAGGACAGCGTGTCGCCCTCCTTGACCGTGTAGGTCGCCCCCAGCAGCCCGATCTGTCGGGCACACTGCGGCCACGCCTCCCAGCCCTGCAGCCGCAGGATCTCCTCGGCGACGGTGATCTGTTCCCGGCGGGTGGCTCGATCCGGGCGGGTGGCGTACTCCTGCCCGCCCGCCTCGGCCCACGTGCTCGGCATGATCTGCAGCCCGCCGTAGTAGCCGTTCCCGGTGTTCAGGTCCCAGCGACCGCTGCTCTCGCAGTCCGCGATCCGGTCCCAGATCCGGTCCTCGACCGCCATCGCGGGTGCGGCCGGCAGCACGACCAGCCCGGCGCCCACGACGCCGGCGAGCAGTAGCAGGACGGACGATCCGATCATCAGCTTGGCCATGTCGGCCGACAGTAGGCAGCGAACGCCCGAAATCGGCTGACCCGACCGACGGCAGGCCGATGAATCACCCGGGTGTCCCAACGCGGACACCGTCGCACCCGGGCCGGCCGCTCACGCGGGCGAAGCGGGCTCCGGCCTGCAAGCACACACGGGTCGGGAGAGGGGGTCCGGTGCCGTGACCGGAAACGTTCACCGATCCTCGGCGCCCGGCACTAGCCCAAGTCCGGCAGCAGGCCGGAGGGGATGTCCAGCCCCGAGGGGATCAGTCCGGACGGCAACAACCCCGAGGGCAGACCCGGTTGCTGGGGCGCCCGGGTGCCGGGGGTCTTGCTCGGGCTGTCCCCGCCGTCGTCCCCGCGGGCGATCAGGATGATCGCGGTCACCACGGCCGCCACCACCACGAGTGCGATCACCAGCGTGATCAGCGGGTTGCCGCGCCGGCCGCCGCGCTGAGCGGGCGGGGGCGGCTGCCCGGGTTGTTGTGGATAGGGCGGTGGCGGTTCGTGGTGCGACACGGCTTCGACTCCCCCAAGCGACCGGTGCCGGGGCCGAACTATCCCCGAACACCCATGCTGTCACGATCGGGACGCCCAGGCGCCGGTCCACCGAAGTCCAGGCAAACTCATCACCGAATCGGGGGAAATCCCGAACCGGCCCGGCGCGGGACGACCGTTTTGGATGTCCCACCGCCGGACACCCGGCACGGTGCACCACACGCCCGCAACGTCGATCGGCACGGATCCGCAGACGGATCCGGAGTCGGCACGGATCCGCTGTCGGCACGGAACCTCGGTCGGCGCGGATCTTCGGTCAGCACAGGTCCTTGGTCAGCAACTCGAACTCCAGATCGTCGCGCAGTGGCCTGCCGAACCGTTCGTTGCCGTACGGGAAGGGGGAAAACACGCCGGTTCGGGCAAAGCCGCGCCGCTCGTACCAGGCGATCAGTTCCTCGCGCTGGCGTATGACGGTCATCTGCATGCGCTTGGCGCCCCACTGCTCCACCGCGACCCGCTCGGCCTCGCCCAGTAGCGACCGGCCCAGGCCGCCGCCCTGCCGGCCCGGTCGGATCGCGAACATCCCGAAGTAGACGACCGAGTCCCCGCGACGCTCCAGCTGACAACAACCCAGCAGCACGCCGTCGCGCTCGGCGAGCCACATCACACTGTCGGCCCCCGCGACGACCGCCGCGACGCCGTCGACGTCGGTGCGCTGCCCCTCCAGGAGGTGCGCCTCGGTGGTCCAGCCCTGTCGGCTCTCGTCTCCGCGATAGGCGGACTCGATCAGCTCCACCAGGGCAGGGATGTCGGTTGGTCCGGCCTGGCGGAAGGAGATGGGGATGAGCCCCTCGGGGGATTCGTGCGTCCGCGTCGACGCGTCCTGCGGCACCATTGTTGTTTCTCGCCCCTCGTCGATTCGGCGATGTGTTCCATGCCGCCCCCGAGCGTACGGCGCGGGTTCCGCCAGGACCCCTCCGCTTTCGGTCACGCTCGGGCGGTGACAAGGTGTCCGAAGCGTGGCAACCGGATGGCCTCGCCATGGATCGAGAGCCATCGGGCGACAAGACATGGAAAAACGGGAGAAGTCGCACATGGTGAGGGCAGGCGTTCGCCGGCTGCTGGACATACGAAGGACCAGGCTCTCCCTGGCCCTGGTGGGTCTGTGGCTGCTCGCCGCATGCGTCGCCGTCCGACAGGCCAACGAGGTACTCGACCGACCTCAGGACCGCAGGCTGCCGGATCTGGACGCCTGGCTCGGCCCTCAGGGCGTCCTGCACCTGCCCGGCTCGCTCTACGACACCGACTCGCGCGGCACCACCTTCAGTGGCACTCCCTTCGCGGGTTGGGTGCTGCGCCCGCTCACCAATGCGGCGGAGAACGCGTTGGGCGTCGCGTGGACGATCGTGACGCTGCTGATCGTGGCCGCGATCGGGGTGCTGGTCGCGTACGCCCTCCCGGCGTTTCGCACGCGTCGTGCCCGACTGCTCGCGGCCCCGCTGATCATCAGTCTCCTGGTGCTGTCGCTGCCGGTGCGGGGCAACCTCTCGCTCGGCCAGCTGAGTCTGCTCCCGGTGCTGCTCGTGCTGCCCGCGTTGCTCAGACCCGCTCCGGGCAAGCTCGCCTCGATCGCCGCCGGTGCCGCCGCCGCGCTGCACCCGGCGATGCTGCTGTTCACCGTCTACCTGTGGATGACGGGCAGACAGCGGGCGGCCGCGAACACGGCCGGCACATTCCTGGCCGGCACCGCGCTCGCCTGGATCACCATGCCGCGCGACTCGTACACGTACTGGGTGCACCACGTCGCGGGCGCGGGCCTGGGCGGCGACGCCGACGCGCTGTCCAACCAGTCGCTGCACGGCCTGATGCTGCGGATCGGGCTCTCCGGGCCGTTGGAGATCGGGCTCGTGGTGCTGCTGTCCGCGGCGGTGTTGTGGTTCGGCCTGCCGCGCGCGGTGGCCTATGCCAAGGACGGGCAGGCCCTGCTCGGCATCGCACTGGCCGGCTGTGTGATGGTCGCGGTGGCCCCGGTGTCCTGGCAGCACCAGCAGTTGTGGATCCTGCTCGCCGCCGCCGGTCGCCTCGGCGCCCGGCAGACCGACCGCATGGTGTGGCCGGTCGCGGTCTTCATGATCATGACGTTCGACAGCAAGACGCTGATCTGGGACAAGTTGTCCGCCGTCCGGGTGATCGCCGACAACGGGCCGCTGCTGCTCGCGGTCGCCTCGGCGTGCGCGGTGCCGTTCATCACCAAAGCCTCGGCCAAGTGGACCCCGCAGGCGATGCCGCAGGGGGTCGCCACGCAGAGCCGGTTCTCCTGGATCCCGGCGCTGCCGTTCGGCTGGCGTCCGCTGTCCCGGCCGAACCTGCTGCTCGAACTGCTGATGATCCGGGTCGGCTACCAGGCCTACTCGTTCATCCGGGCGTCGGTGCCCGACCAGCGCCGAGTCGCCGAGACGCACGGGCAACAGATCATCGACCTGGAGAAGTTCCTGCACGTCGACGTCGAGCGGAGTCTGAACCACTTCGTGGCGAAGATCGGCTGGCTGGAGAACGGCATGAACTTCTTCTACGAGACGTTCCACTTCATCGTGCCGCTGACCATCCTGGCGATCCTGTACGTGCGCAAGCCCGCCGCGTACCGCTCGGCCCGCACCGTGCTGAGCGTGGCCACGATCACCGGCCTGGTCGGCTTCTGGCTCTACCCGCTCGCGCCGCCGCGGCTGATGCCCGGCTACGACTACATCGACACCGTGCACGGCGTGCAGGACCTGAACAATCCGGACTTCGGCGCACTCACCAAGATCTCCAACCAGTACGCGGCGATGCCTTCGCTGCACGTGGGCTGGTCGTTGTGGTGCGGCCTGATGATCCTGGCCATCGCACCCAAGGGCTGGCGCTGGCTGGGTCTGCTCTATCCGGTGTCCACCACGCTGGTGGTGATGGGCACCGCGAACCACTGGATCATGGACGCGGTCGGCGGCGCCGCCGTGGTCACCCTCGGCTTCGCGGTCCAGTACATGCTCACCGGGCGCTCGGCCTTCTCGGTCGAGCCGCCCGCCGTGCCCGTCCCGGCGCCGGCCGGTGCCGGGTCCGGCGGCAAGGCCGCCGAAGCGATTAACACAGCGGCACCGCCCCGGGCCGGCGAGTCGGTGGTGATCACCCGTTCGTTGGAATCAAAGCGGGATGATACCGATCCACGTGATGATTCCGACAAACAGCCTGCCAGTCATAAATAGTGATGAAACATGTTGCCATTGCCAACACTTTGCCAACAGCGCCCGCAACTCGATCGTGCTTCGAGCGGTAGTCACTGTGGTCGGTGCCGGAGGGGCCCGACCTTCAGCGACATCACGAGGAGCACCATGACGCACATCTCGCGCCGCGTAGCCCAGGCCGCGCTGCTCATCGCCGCAGGCGCCGCCCCGATCATCGGCGCGTCGTCCGCGCACGCGGCGGACCTGCCCACGGGTGGCCTCGGCGCGCTGACCCAGCCGGACGTCGGCGGCCTCGCCGACAAGGTCCCCGCAGCCTCCGAGGGCGCGGGCGACGTGGCGGGCGGGACTGCCTCCAAGACCCTCCCCGCAGCCTCGAAGACCGCAGGTCAGACGGCCGGCACCACTGCCGTCAACGCGAACAGGACGGTCGGCGAGACCGCCGCCACGGCCGCGCCCGCCGCCGGCCAGACGCTCGGGCAGGCGGCGCCCGCCGCCGGTCAACTCGCCAGTGGCGGCGTCCCCGCGGCGCCGTCCCTGCCCGCCGTGCCCTCCCTCGGCGGACTCCCGCTGGGCGGCTGATTCATTCGGTTGGAATCCCAGTGAAACCGGCGGGGCCGGTGCGGCGTGTCCATTGATGCCGCACCGGCCCCGCCGTCTGTCCGAACCGAGCTTCTCCACCATGGGGAGTAGCAAACGACCGGGTATCCCTCCGTGGGATGACGTACAAAGGGCCATCGTGCGCATCCAAACGACTTGGTGCATGTCTACGCTGTTGTGCGAGCGTTACGAAGAGTCGCAATCCTGGACATAAGACACAGGAGACCCTTCCACCACCCCACAATCGAGGAGCACGGTGTCTGCCACGACGCGGGCCGCCGCGAACGGCCACAACAAGAACGGCACCGGCACCCCGGCCGCCGAGCGCGTGCGCGGGATCTCGGCGGGGGTGTTGATCTGGTACCTGCGGATCGTGGCGGCACTCGACCTCGTGTCGGCGATCTCGGTCCCGCTGCGCGACCGGGTGCGCCACCACAACACCGACGAGTACTACACCCCGTTCCTGGTCACGTCCAGTTTCACGTCGGCAGCGCTCGCCGCCTTCCTCGCCATCATGCTCGGCCGACGCAAGCGCGCCGCCTGGGCGTTCACCGCGATCCTGCTGGTCCCCTCCACCGCCGTGTACATCTGGGCGCTGTGGTTCGACGACCTGCGCCAACACCCCTTCAACTGGTCCTCGACGATCATCAGCCTCGTGGTGTGCGTCGCGCTGCTGCTGAGTTTCGCCGAGTTCGGCGCCAAGGGTGACCGGGGCAACGTGCTCAAGGCCGGCCTGGTGCTGGCGGGCGGCGCGGTGGTCGGCGTGGTCCTGGGCTCGACCCTGGTCAACGCCACCGACCGGATCTCCACGTCGAGCATGGGCGACCGGATCCTGTACGCGGTGCTGCGCATGGTCACCCTGGCGCCGGACAGCGATCTGGGCTCGGTGTCGGTGCCGCGCTGGGTCGACGTCGTGATCAACGTGGCCGGCGTGGCGCTGTTCCTGCTGGTGCTGTTCGTGCTGTTCCGCGCGCCCAAGGGCCGCGAAATGCTCACCCCCGACGACGAGGTGCTGCTGCGCGAGCTGCTCGACAAGCAGGGCGAGCGCGACTCGCTGGGCTACTTCGCGCTGCGTCGGGACAAGGCGGTCATGTGGTCGCCGAGCGGCAAGGCCGCGGTCGCCTACCGGGTGGTGGGCGGCGTCTCGCTCGCGTCCGGCGACCCGATCGGCGACCCCGAGGCATGGCCCGGCGCGATCGACCGCTGGCTGGCCGAGGCCGAGGACCGCGCGTGGGTGCCGGCCGTGATGGGCGCCAGCGAGGAGGCCGGCACGATCTTCGCCCGGCACGGCCTGGACGCGCTGGAGCTGGGTGACGAGGCGATCGTCGAGGTGGCCGAGTTCAGCCTGGAGGGCCGCGCGATGCGCGGTGTCCGGCAGGCGTACAACCGGGTCAAGCGGGCCGGTTACACCACCCGGGTGCGTCGACACGAGGACATTCCCGAGGGCGAGATGCGCGAGCTGCTCGACCTCGCCGACCACTGGCGCGACGGGCAGACCGAGCGCGGCTTCTCGATGGCGCTGGGCCGGCTGGGCGACCCCGACGACGGGCGCTGCCTGATGGTCGAGTGCATGGACGGCGAGGGTCGGCTGCGCGCGGTGCTCAGCTTCGTACCGTGGGGTTGCAAGGGCGTCTCGCTCGACCTGATGCGCCGTGACCGGGACTCGGACAACGGTCTGATCGAGTTCATGGTGCTCGACGTGATAGAGGGCGCGAAGGCGTTCGCCGCGGCCAACGCCAAGCCCGCCAAGGGCAAGGGGAAGGGCCGGGCGCCGGAACCGGACGCCGAGGCCGCGCCCGAGCAGTCCTCACCGATCGACATCGAGCGGATCTCGCTCAACTTCGCGATGTTCCGCTCGGTCTTCGAGCGCGGCAACAAGCTCGGCGCGGGTCCGGTGCTGCGGCTGTGGCGCACCGTCCTGGTGTTCTTCTCGCGCTGGTGGCAGATCGAGTCGCTGTACCGGGCCAACGAGAAGTACCGGCCGATCTGGGAGCCGCGCTACATCTGCTTCCGCAAGGCCAGCGAGCTGCCCCGGATCGGCATCGCGGCGGCCCGGGCCGAGGGCTTTTTGACCACGCCCACGCTGCCCCAGCTGTTCGGCGCCCGGCACGAGCAGCGGGTCGCGGCGATGGCCAAGCGCAAGGCCGGGGAGGCGACTCCGCCGCTCACCGGGTGGACCGCCGAGCAGCGTGAGCCGGCCGAGCACAAGCAGCAGCCCTGATCGTCCGGTTCGACCACGCCGAAGGGCGGCGCTCCCACCCGGGAGCGCCGCCCTTCGGCGTTTCGGTCCGCGCGTCCGCCGCGCGTGCGGCTCAGACCAGCCGGCGGATCTCACCGCGCACGCGGTAGAAACCGCCGCGTTCGGCCGGGCGCACCGCGTCCACCACGTAGCGCGCACCGGCGACCCGCACGTTCTTCGGGAACTGCACGTTCCAGCCGCTCTCGTAGCCCGCCGTAACCACGTGCACCCGCAGCCGGCCGCCGCCCTGGTCGACGCACTCGACCACGACGCCGGTGCCCGCGTCGGTGGTGGTGGCCACCTCGGTGGTCGGCACCACGGCCTCGATCGTGGCCGCCTTGACGTCGCGCACCTGCGGGACGGTGCCGCTCTGGGCCGCCTCGATGGCCGCCTCGCTCACGTCGATGCAGGCCAGCGAGCCGTCCGTGGTGACGATGTACAGCCGCTCGTCGCGGTATTGCATCGAGTAGGCCGAGCCGCACGTGGTGCCCAGCTTCCACAGCCGCTTGCCGTCCTCGGCGAAGCAGTACACCGTCGAGGAGCTGTCGCCGGCGAACACGTACTTGCCGTTCTCGGCGGTCGCGCAGGAGAACACCGACGCGTCGCAGTCGTAGGTGGTGCGGATCGTGCCGTCCGACTTCGCGATCCGGTGCACCTTGTTGCCGGAGGTGCCCGCGTACACGTCGTCCTTCTCCTGCCAGCCGAAGAGCACGCTGCCCTTTGTCTTCTGGCTCCACAGCTCCTTGCCGTCGGCGGCGGCGAACGCCTGCACACCGGCGCTGTGTCCGTGGTAGATCGCGTTCTCGTCGCAACGCACCATCCACGCGCCGGTGCCGTTGGTCGCCGCGGCCCACAGCGACTCGTCCTCGTGGTCGATGGTGGTGCAGCCGCCGTTGGAGTCGGATACGCCCAACACGCCGTCGTGGATGTCGAGCCAGTAGATGTCGATGTTGTCGGTGATCTCGTAGGCCACGCGCGGGGCCTTGCCGCCGACGTCGTACACGTTGCCGTTGTCACAGCCGGCGTAGATCCACGAGTCGTCCGCGACGATGCACTTGACGCCGTTGGGCAGTTGGTAGCGGCCGGTCACCTCGCCGTTGTGGTCGAGGAACCACACGTCGCCGCGCTGGTTGCCGACCAGCACCCGCTCGGCGTCCACGAAGATGCCGAACGCCGAGGAGCCGGTGCGGTAGCGCCACAGCACGGGCGCCGAGTTGCGGGCCGTGGTCGGCCGGGACACGATCTCGCGGCGGGTGATCGAGCGTGGCTGGCGGACACCCTGGACGGCCGGTTCGTAGCCCTTGCGCAGCTTCGCGGCGACCTTCTTCTTCGCGTCCGCCTGGGCCTTCTCCGGGCTCACGTGGGTGGCCGTGCTCGTCTGGCCCTTGGCCCCGATCCGCCCGTACGTGACCGTGACGTCGACGCCGTCGACGACGACCTCGTAGTACTTGTGCGCGCCGTCGCCTTCTTCGGACAGCTCAAGGTAGGTACGGGTCTCGGACATGACGACTCCTCGGCTCCGCTGCTCAGTTCGGAATGCGGTGACTGTGGCGGCTGTGGTGGCTGTGCGGTGGGTTCGTGGCTGTGCTGGGGGTGTCGTGGTGCTGCCGCGCGGTCGGCGCGGCTGCGGGTCTCGCGGTTGTGGACATCCGCCGCGAGACTCGCGACGGGGCGCGGATACCGTGCCGTACAAGGGGACTGATGCGCCGTCATCCCCCGTGGCGATGGCAAGACCCTACTCACGCGAGCCGACAGCCATCGGGCCGGTGCGGCACTTCCTCGCTCACTCGCACGGCGCAACCCGGACCGATGGGTCCGTTGGTGGGCAAAGCGCTCCCGCTTCCGGCCGTCCCCTACTCCGAGCCGAGGAGCGGTGTGGGTGGAGCCCCTCCCCCGGGACGACGTTTCAGCCTCGGAGGCCGGGTTAATCTCCACTCATCCCGATCACCGGTCGCCGGTCCGGCCCCAGCACGGTCGGCCGAAGGCCCCGCTTGCCCGAGGAGTCCATGTGGCCGGGCACTTCCTCACGTCTTCGACTCCTGCGGTCTTCGGCGCCAGACCCGCCGGTGAGCGGTTGGCGCGCATCCGCAGATCCCCGCACTTCCGGGACGGTGCGTTCCAAAATCCCGTGCCGACCCGCCGAGGCAGCCCCGGCGCGGTCGGCAAGTTGTTGCGCGCGCAAAAGGCCGCGGCCGGGCTGCGTCGGCCGGCCGGCGCGATTCCGCTGGTCACCGCGTCCGCCTTGGACTTCGCCCGAGCGCCGCTGACCGGGCTGCGCGCCGGCTGGCTCGGGCACGCGACGGTGCTGGTCGAGATGGACGGCGTACGGGTGTTGTTCGACCCGGTCTGGAGTACTCGCTGCTCGCCGTCGACGGCGTTCGGCCCGGCCCGAATGCACGCGGTGCCGGTGCGCTTCGCCGATCTGCCCGACCCGGACGTGGTGGTCGTCTCGCACGACCATTACGACCACCTCGACATGGCCACCATCCGGGCGCTGGGCAGGCGCGATGCGGCGTTCGTGGTGCCGCTGGGGATCGGCGCGCACCTGGAGCGCTGGGGCATCGCCGCGGACCGGATCACCGAGTTGGACTGGCACGAGGCGGGCGAGGTCGCCGGGCTGACCTTCACCGCGACACCGGCCCGGCACTACTGCAATCGCGGCGCACGGGTGCTCGGCACCGTGCTGTGGGCGTCGTGGGTGGTTGCCGGGCCCGGGCACCGGGTGTTCCACAGCGGGGACAGCGGCTACTTCCCGGGCTTCGCGGAAATCGGGCGCGAGCACGGGCCGTTCGATCTGACGATGATTCAGGCGGGGGCGTACGCGGAGGCGTGGCCGGAGGTGCACCTGCATCCGGAAGGCGCGGTGCAGGCCCATGCGGATCTCGGCGGCGGCTTGATGTTGCCCATCCACTGGGGCACGTTCGACTTGGCGCCGCATGCGTGGGAGGAACCGGCCGAGCGGTCGGTGGCGGCGGCCCGGGCGCTGGGCACGGACCTGGTGATCCCGCGACCCGGTGCGCTGTTCGAGCCGGCGCTGGTGGACGGCGCCGAGGTGGAGCCGTGGTGGCGCGACGTGGCCGCGCAGCCCTCGCGGTGGGTGCGCGACGCGGCCGCGGAGCCGGCGGCATCGGTCACGGCGGTGCCTGCGGCCTGACCGGCGGGTCTGGGCGGGCGTCGGGGGCGGGCCGGATGCCGGTCGGGGGCGGTGGGCCCGGGTGGGCCGGCGGGTCGCGGTCGCGGGGCGGGTCGGGGCGGCTCTGTGGCGGGTGGTCGGCGGTGGGTGTCGGTCAGGAGGCGTCCCAGAGGTCGGCGCGGACGCCGCGTGGGAGAACCATGACCGGGGTGCGTGCGTTGCGGACGATCTTGTGCGAGGCGTCGCCGACGAAGACCCGCTTGATCGGGCCGACCCTGCTGGACGCGCAGATCAGCAGATCGTCCGCCCAGGTGACGGTGTCCAGCGCGGTCCGGACGTCGTCGCCCTCGACGGTCTCGCCGTCGGCCGGCACCTCGATCTCGGTCATCGCCGCCACGAGGTCCTGCCGGGCCTGTTCGCGCGCGGCGCGCAACACCTGGTGTTCGGCGACCTGGTGCTGTCTGCCGGAGTACAGCCGCACCGGTCGCAGCACCAGCGTGAGCAACCGCACATCCGCGTGCAGCCGGCGGGCGAACTCCACGCCACAGGTGAGCACTCCGGTCGGTTGCGGCTCGCGCTGGTAGGCGATCGTGCAGCGGGCGATGCCGGGCGGCGGGTAGTCGGCGAAGCCGCGCGGGGCCAGCGCCACCGGCACGGGTGAGCCGTGCAGGAGCTGATCGGCGGTGCTGCCGACGGCCACGCGCGCGGTCCGCCCGCCCGGGGCGGGGCCGATCACCACGAGTGCGGCGCGGTGTCGCTCGGCGATCCGGGCCAGCCCCCGGCCGCTGCCGCGGTTGTCGTCGATCGCCCGCTCAACCGGCAACTCCGGGGCCCGATCGCGAAGTCGGGCCTCCGCGTCGTCCAGCAGCCGATCGCTCTCCTCGCGCAGGAACGCGCGCCACTCCGCGTCCACGCCGCCGACCCCGGCGCCGGGCAGCGCGGGCGGGCGGACGTGCGCGAGAACGACTCCCGCGCCCAGTTGCCGGGCGAGCAGCATGCCCAACACCAGCGCGTCCCGGGCGCGCGGTTCCGGCTGGCAGCCCACCACGATCCGCATCCGCGCACCGTCGGCGCTCACCGGCCCGCCTCCACGCCCTCGGCGCCCTCGGCGCCCTCGGTACGCCAGCGCGAGTGCCGGTAGCCGTAGAGGAAGTAGATCGCCACGCCGACCGCCATCCAGACCAGGAAGACCTGCCACGTGGTCCCGGAGAGCCGGGCCATCAGGTAGATACAGAAGCCGACACCCAGGATCGGGGTGATCGGGAAGAACGGAGCGGTGAAGCCCCGCTGCAGGTCCGGCCTGGTCCGGCGGAGCACGATCACCCCGATGTTGACCAGCGCGAACGCGAACAGGGTGCCGATGCTGGTCGCCTCGGTGAGTTGGCCGAGCGGGACCAGCGCAGCGAGCAGGGCCACCCACGCGCCGGTGATCAACGTGTTCGCCACCGGGCTCTGGGTGCGCCGGTTCACCTTCGCGAAGATCGGCGGGATCAGGCCGTCCCGGGACATCGCGAACAGGATCCGGGTCTGCCCGTACAGCACGGTCAGCACCACGCTGGCGATCGAGATGATCGCGCCCGCGGACAGGATCGTGGACGCCCAGGAGCCGCCGGTGACGTCGGTGACGATCTTCGCCAGCGTCGCCTCGCTGCCCTCGAACTGCTGCCAGGGCAGCGCGCCGAGCGCGGCGAGGGCGACCGCGACGTAGACGACGGTGACGATCGCGAGCGAGATCAGGATGGCCAACGGCAGGTCCCGGCGCGGGTTCTTGGCCTCCTCGCCGGCCGTGGAGGCGGCGTCGAAACCGATGTAGGAGAAGAACACCTGGGACGCGCCGGCACTGATCCCGGCCACGCCGAGCGGTGCGAACGGGGACAGGTTGCCGTCGTCGAACGCGGTGAACGCGATGGCGCAGAAGAACGCGAGGGTGATCAGCTTGATGAAGACCATGATCGTGTTGGCCACGGCGCTCTCCGAGACGCCGCGCACGAGCAGGATCACCGCGAGCAGTACGACGATCACGGCCGGGATGTTGAACGTCCCGCCGTCGCCCGGTGGTTGGCTGATCGCGTCGGGCAGGCTCACCCCGAACGCGGAGTCGAGCAGTTCGTTGACGTACTGCCCCCAGCCGACCGCGACGGCGGAGATCGACACGCCGTACTCCAGCAGGAGGCACCACCCGCACACCCACGCGATGCCTTCGCCGAGCGTGGCGTACGCGTAGGAGTAGGACGAGCCGGACACCGGGATGGTCCCGGCCAGTTCGGCGTAGGACAGCGCCGAGAACAGCGCGGTGACCGCCGCGAGCAGGAACGAGATCACCACGGCCGGTCCGGCCTTGGGCACCGCCTCACCCAGGATCACGAAGATGCCGGTGCCCAGGGTCGCGCCGACGCTGAAGAAGGTCAGTTCGAGCAACCCCATGGTGCGTCGCAGCCCGGGTCCCTCCTCGCCCACCCCACCGGAGCTCTCCTCGAGGATGGCATCCACGGGTTTCGTCCGCAGCACTGCCCGACGCGACCGGGGTACGGCATGGCTGGCGGGCAATCCGGCCTCCCTGATGAACATGTACCGAGGAGGAACGGGTGCCCCGCCGTCCGGGTATCGAACGGTCCTTCAGCCATTCGGACCGGTTCGGCGGCGGGCCGGTACTCAGCGGCTCGCGGCGTTGAAGCCGTCCCCGGTGGGCCGGCCCCGGCCGCCGCGGAAGGCGGCGCGGTAGTCCCTGGGGGCGACGCCGACGTGGCGGGTGAAGTGTTGGCGCAGGGTCAGCGGCGAGCCGAAGCCGCAGTGGCGGGCGATGGCGGCGATCGAGAGGTCGCCGATCTCCAGGAGGCGCTGCGCGGCCAGGACGCGTTGGGTGGACAGCCACCGCAGCGGTGAGGTGCCGGTGCCGCGGACGAAGTGGCGGGCGAAGCTGCGCTCGGACATCCCGGCGAGGGCGGCCAGTTCGGCGACGGTCCAGGGGTGACACAGATCGTCGAGGACGCGGCCGCGCACGCGGCCCAGCGTGTCGCCCCGTTCGGTGGGCGAGGCCGGCACCGGGTTGCTGATGAACTGGGCCTGTCCGCCGGACCGGAACGGCGCGGTCACCATCGTGCGGGCGATCTCGGTGGCGGCGGCCGCGCCGTGGTCGAGCCGGACCAGGTGCAGGCACAGGTCGATGCCGGCCGCCGAGCCGGCCGAGGTCCAGACCGAACCGTCGCCGACGAACAGGACGTTGGCGTCCACCATGACCTCCGGATAACGGCCGGCCAGGTCTTCGGTGTCCAGCCAGTGGGCTGTCGCCCGCCGCCCGTCCAGCAGGCCCGCGGCCGCGAGTACGAAGGCGCCCGAGCACAGCGACGCGATCGTGGCGCCCCGCCGGTGTGCGGACCGCAGGGCTTCGAGCACGTCCTCGGGGAACACGTCCCGCCGCGGCTCGCTGCGGTGTTCGTTGCCCGGAACGACCACGAGATCGCACGCGTCGAGGCCGTCCAGGTCGTGGTCGGGGACGCAGACGATGCCGGCTCCCAGTTCCACACAGGTGCGCCGGGGGCCGCACACGCGCACCTCGAACGCGGGTACACCCCGGTCGGTGCGATCGATTCCCCAGATCTCGAAGGCCACCGCGTATTCGAACACCCGTACCGGGTCGAACAGCAGGATCCCCACGCGACGCATGGCGGCAACCTATCCCCGGACCGGGCCGTGGTCGGCGCGAAGGCCCGGGGACAGGCCGTCCTCGTTCCCGACCGTCCCCCGCCGTCGGCGGCCGGCCCTGTCGCTGCCCGCGCCCATCGGCCCCGTGACCGATGGGATCGAGCGACCGGATCGGCGTACCTCACATCCCGGGAAGAGCCTCGGGGCGGGATGCGAGCGGGGGCTTCCGGCTCGCCTTCGATCCTGGTCGCCGGCGTCGGGTCCCAGTGAGTGGCGGAAACGCCAACCATGAATGGATTCCTGCCACAACCCCTGCCGAGGGTCTGCACGGGCCTGCCAAGGATGTGCATAAGTTATCCACAGGCTGTGGAAACTTTTGGGGGATGGCGGGGATTCCTGTGGACAAGGCGTGTCCCATGGTGGGCCGGGCCGGCCGCGCCACCTCGGTGCCACGCCGTCAGACCCCCTTGCGCGCGGGCACCTCGTCCGGGTCGAGGCGGCGCATGTCGGCGAACCCGTCGCCTGTGGAATAGCTGTCCTCGCACACCACGAGCGCGTCCGCGTCGAAGCCCCACACGATCGCCATCTGCGCCTCGTACAGGTAGAACGCGTCGACGTCCGATACCGATCGACCCATCCGGGCCAGGGTCCGGCCCGGATAGGCAATCCGCAGCAACCCCTCGGTCACCACCGTGTCCTGATCCACCGTCAGCCGGTCGATGTGGTGCGCGAGTCGGCCACAGTCGTTCTCGACCACGGCACGATGGAACTCGCGGACCTCGGCGTGAGTCTTGGGGGCGCGATCCACCGGGGACGCCCCCCACTGGTGGTAGACCGCCCGCGGCGACACGGTGGCCATCAGCGCGTCCAGGTCGCCCTCGTGCTCGGCGCGCATGTGCGCGACCAGTGTGGTCAGGATCGCGCGTCGGCGCGGATCGACCTCCGCCGCCAGGCGCTTCTCGGCGAGTTCCCACGTGCGTCGCGCGTCGATGAGCCCGGTCATGTGTGTACCCTCCGCCGGCCGTTGCCTAGCCCCGACACCTTGCACCGAAGTAGTTGACTGTGCAATACAAATCTCCACACGTGTCGCACCGGCGAACCCGCCCGCGCGACATACCGGCGGTTTCGCCCGGCGCGGCGCACCGCGTTCCAGACGACGAGGTGGCAACGGATGAGCGACGCAGGCGCAGTACGGGACGCGAACGCGATGTTCGATCTGAGCGGTCGGGTGGCGATCGTGACCGGCGGCAGCCGGGGCATCGGCCGGGCGATCGCGCACGCCTACGCGGCGGCGGGCGCCTCGGTGGTGATCGCGAGTCGCAAGGCGGACGCATGCGACGCGGTGGCGAAGGAGATCACCGAGGCCGGTGGTCGGGCGCTCGCGGTGCCCACCCACTGCGGCGAACTCGACCGACTGGCCGCCCTGGTCGACGCGACCATCGCCCACTTCGGCGGCATCGACATCGTGGTCAACAACGCGGCGAACGAACTCGCCCAACCCGTGGGGGAGATCACCCCACAGGCGTGGGACAAGTCGTTCGCGGTGAACCTGCGCGGACCGGTGTTCCTGGTCCAGTACGCGCTGCCGCACCTGATCGCCTCCGGACGCGCGTCGGTGCTGAACGTGGTCAGCGCGGCGGTGTTCACCCGCGCCGAGGGCAAGGGCCTGTACGCCGCGGGCAAGGCCGGCCTGGTCGCCTTCACCCGCACGATGGCGGGCGAGCTCGCCGAGCACGGCATCCGGGTCAACGCGATGGCGCCGGGCGCGGTGGAGACCGACATGGTCCGCAAGACCGGCCCCGAGATGATGGCTCGGATGAAGGGTGCCGCGCCGCTGAACCGGATCGCCGCGCCGGAGGAGATGACCGGCCTGGCACTGCTGCTCGCGTCCGACGCGGGCAGCTTCATGACCGGACAGATCGTCAGCATCGACGGCGGGCTGACCGTGCACTGAGCCGAGCCTCGAGCCGATCGGCGCTCAGCCCTGTGGGGTGGCGCCGATCACCGGGACCAGCGAGTCCGGCAGCGGGTAGACCCGTTCGACCGGAATCGCTTCGGCCGCGGCGGCCGGGTCACCGGCGCGGACCAGGTCGTGCACCCGATGCGCGAGCGCGGTCACGTCGGTGATCCGGCGTGTCCACTCGTCGGCGTAGGCGCGCGTCGCCCACCCGGCCAACCCCAGCTGCAACGAGCGGTGCGCCAATGGGCGCAGGAGCAGGTCGCGTTCGGGGTCCCACTGGATCCGCACCGTGGTCGCGTGCAGCCGCCGGCCCCAGGTGTCCCGGTCGGGATACGTCGGGTGCTCGTAGTGGCTCAGGCAGGCACCGGCGAGCGCCGCCTCGAAGCCCTCGCGGCTGATCTCCAGGGCCAGCACCCGCTCCTGCCGCGGCTTGGTCGCCCAGCCGCAGCGGTACATCATCCAGGTGAAGCTGGGCTTGACCCAGGTCATCCGCTCCCGGCTCCAGGTGACCGGAAATCGCTGATCGCGGATGGCCGCGTCGGCGATCTGCGGCTTGTACGCCTGGTACACGGTCACGGTGTCGTCGGTATACGCCGCGCGGATCTGTCGGTTCGGTATTTCCATGCCCGCAGTGTGTCGGTGGCCACCCGGCCCGGACCACCCGTTTTCAGCGATCCACGCGAGGCATCGGAGAACGGATGAATCGGGCGTGACCCGACTCCGCAAAAATGCTTGATATTGACAAGCGATCCCGAGTCGGAGAGATTCGATGTTGCCGGGCGACACGCGTTCCCGGTCCATATCGATGTGCAGCGCGGGGCAGACCCGACCGCGACCCTTCCGTGCCCGGCGGGCGTCGACCCGCGTCGCGACCCACGCGATCCACGCACGTGAAGGAGCAGCGACGTGCATCTCGCCCCGACCCCAGCGCAGGACGCTCTACGGGCAGAGCTGCGGGACTATTTCACCCGCCTGATCACCCCCGACGTCCGGGCGGAACTCGACCGCGAGGGCGAGTCCGGCGGCCCCACCACCCAAGGGGTGCGCCGGCAACTGGGCTCAGACGGCTGGCTCGGCATCGGTTGGCCGACCGAATACGGGGGCCAGGGCAAGGGCCCGGAGATGCAGTTCATCTTCTTCGACGAGGCGTACCGCGCCGGCGCGCCGGTCTCCATGGTCACCCTGAACACCGTCGGTCCGACCCTGATGAAGTTCGGCACCGAGGCACAGAAGAGCTACTACCTGCCGAAGATCCTGGCGGGCGAGATCATCTTCGCGATCGGCTACAGCGAGCCCTCGGCGGGCACCGACCTGGCGTCGCTGCGCACCCGCGCGGTGCGCGAGGGCGACGAGTGGGTGATCAACGGGCAGAAGATCTTCACCTCGACCGCCCAGGGCGCCGACTGGATCTGGCTCGCCTGCCGCACCGACGTGGACGCGCCCAAGCACAAGGGCATCACGATGATCCTGGTGCCGACCACCGATCCGGGCTTCTCCTGGACCCCGATCGTCACCGTCGGCGGGATGACCACGACGGCCACGTACTACGACAACATCCGGGTGCCCTACGACAACCTGGTGTTCGAGGAGAACTCGGGCTGGAAGCTGCTCACCAACCAGCTCAACCACGAGCGGGTCGCGCTCGCGGCGCTGGGCATGCAGGCCGAGGACTTCTTCGCCGAGGTCCTGGAATGGGCCCGCGAGACCGAGATCGAGCCGGGCGTCAAGGTGGTCGACCAGCCGTGGGTCCAGCTGAAGTTCGCCGAGACCTACGCGCGCCTGTCCGCCGTGCGGATGTTCAGCTGGCGGCTCGTGCACGACGTGGGCAACAACACGCTCAACGCGGGTGACGCGTCGGGCGTGAAGTTCTTCGGCACCGAAGGTGCCATCGAGGTGTATCGCAACCTGATGGAGATCGTCGGCCCGGACGCGACGCTGCGACCAAAGTCGCCCGGCGCGTTCAGCGACGGCCTCCTGGAGGCGATGAACCGCCGCGCGCAGATCAACACCTTCGGCGGCGGCGTCAGCGAGGTCCAGCGGGAGATCGTCGCCATGGTTCGCCTTGGCATGACCCGAGTGAAGCGGTGAAGGACGACATGACCGACCCCATCAGCCAGGACAAGGCCGCCTTCCTCGCGGTCGTCAAGAAGTACGAGGGCATGCACGACGTCTCGGGCGTGCTCGCGCTCGATCCGGTCAACGGCCCGATGATCCGGCACTGGGCCGAGGCCATGGGCGACACCAATCCGGTGTACACCGACCCCGAGGCCGCCGCCCGAACCCACTTCGGCGAGGTCGTCGCGCCCGCGGCCATGCTCCAGGTGTGGATCATGCGCGGCATGCAGGGCGGCGCCCCGGCGAACTCGGCGACCGGCGAGTTGTACAAGCACTTCACCGACAACGGCTTCGGCTCGGTGGTGGCCACCAACTGCGAGCAGGAGTACGTGCGCCCGCTGCGACTGGGCGAGGTGGTGCAGTACGACCAGCTGATCGAGACCGTGTCCGAGGAGAAGACCACCGGCCTGGGCACCGGCCACTTCATCACCACGCTGACCAACATCTACGTCGACGGCGAGACCGGCCGCGAGCTGGTCGGCACACACCGCTTCCGGATCCTGCGCTACACCCCGCACAAGAAGAAGGCCAAGGCCGCGCCGCCCGCCGAGCGGCCGCTGCGCCCGCGCAAGGTGGTCAACAAGGACAATCAGGCGTTCTGGGACGGCGTGGCCGCCGGGAAGCTGCTGTTCCAGAAGTGTTCGGAGTGCGCGACGCCGCGCTTCCCGTTCGCACCCGGCTGCAACAAGTGCGCGTCGCTCGAATGGGAAACCGTCGAGTCGACCGGCAAGGGCGTCGTGTACTCGCACGTCACCATGCACTACCCGAAGTTCCCGGCGTTCGACATGCCGTACGCGGTCGGCCTGATCGAGCTGGAGGAGGGCGTGCGGATGCTCGGCAACGTGCTCGGCGTTCCGCACGACGAGGTCCGCATCGGGATGTCGGTCGAGCTGGAATTCGTCACCCACGACGCCGAACTGACCGTGCCCGCGTTCCGAGCGGTTGGGGAGAACTGATGGACTTCAACCTCACCGAGGACCAGCGGGAGCTGTCCTCGCTGGCCGAGCGGATCTTCGCCGACCAGTCCACCGACGAGCGGCTGAAGAAGCTCGCCCAGTCCGACGCGGACCTGGACGCCGAGTTGTGGGGCAAGGTCGCCGAGGCCGGTCTGGTCGGCGCGTTGATCGAGGAGCGGCACGGCGGCGGCGATCTGGGCCTGGTGGGCCTGGCGCTGCTGCTGGAGCAGCAGGGTCGGTTCACCGCGCAGATCCCGCTGCTCGACACCGTCGTGTACGGGCTGCTCCCGCTGCTGCGCTTTGGTTCGGACGAGCTGATCGAGGCCGACCTGCCCGCGCTCCTGGACGGTTCGCGGATCGTGGCCGGTGCGCTCGCCGAAGTCGGTGCGGGGTTGCCCGCCGTACCGAAGGTATCCGCCCGCCGGGACGGTGCCGGCTATCGCCTGGACGGCGACAAGCGCGCGGTGGCCTGGCTCACCGTCGCCCACCGCGTCCTGGTCACCGCCTCGCTCGACGGCGCGCTCGCGGTCTTCACCGTGGACGCGGACGCCGCCGGCGTGGAGATCGAGGCCGCGCCGACCACCGCGCCGTGGGCTTCCGGCAATCTGCGGCTGACCGACGCGCCGGGCCGGCTGGTCGGCACCGCCGAGGCCGGCCCCGAGGTCGCCGCGTGGATCGTCGACCGCGCGCGCGTCGCGCTGGCCGCGCAGCAGGTGGGCGTGTGCGAGCGCGGCCTGGCCCGCACGGTCGAACACGTGAACGCCCGCGAGCAGTTCGGCAAGCCGCTGTCCACCAAGCAGGGCGTGATGCTGCGCGCCGCCGAGGCGTACATGGACACCGAGGCCATCCGGGTCACCACGCTGGAAGCCGCCTGGCGCTTGGACCAAGGCGAGGAGGCCACCGAACAGGCCCTGGTCGCACGCTGGTTCGCCTCCGAGGCGGGCAAGCGTGTGGTGCACGCGTGCCAGCACCTGCACGGCGGCACCGGATCCGACATCGACCACCCGATCCACCGTCACTTCCTGTGGGGCCGTCAGATCGACGTGACCCTGGGCAGCGGCATCCAACAGCTCGCCGCGCTCGGCAAACTGCTCGCCCACGCGCCCGCCCAGGGAGGCAGCCGATGACCACCGAGAACCTCGTGAGCCGGACCCACGCGGAGGTATCCGTCGGCGACGAACTGCCGCCGCTGGCCATTGCGCTGACCCGCACGCTGATCGTGGCGACCGCGCTGGCGACCCGCGACTTCCAGGACGTGCACCACGATCCGCGACTGGCCGCGGACAAGGGCTCGCCGGACATCTTCATGAACATCCTGACCAGCAACGGCCTGGTCGGCCGCTACATCACCGACTGGGCGGGCCCCGAAGCCGAGTTGCGCAAGGTCGCGATCCGGCTCGGCGCCCCGAACTACCCCGGCGACACCATGACCCTCACCGGCACGGTGACCGCCAAGACCACCGCCGAGGACGGCACCCCCCTCGTGGAGATCGCCGTCGTCGGAGCCAACAAGCTCGGCAACCACGTCACCGGCACGGTCACGGTGAAGCTGCCGGAAGGAGCCGAAGCGTGAGCCTCAAGCACGCGGACAATCTGCGCGGCAAGACCGCCATCGCCGGGATCGGCGCGACCGAGTTCTCCAAGGAGTCCGGTCGCAGCGAACTGCGCCTGGCCGTCGAGGCGGTGGGCGCCGCCCTGGACGACGCCGGGATCGCGCCGTCCGAGGTGGACGGCCTGGTCAGCTTCACGATGGACACCAATCCCGAGATCGCGGTCGCCGCCGCGGCCGGGATCGGCGACCTGACCTTCTTCAGCCGGATCCACTACGGCGGCGGCGCGGCCTGCGCCACCGTCGCGCAGGCCGCGATGGCCGTAGCGAGCGGCGTCGCCGACGTGGTGGTCTGCTACCGCGCGTTCAACGAGCGCTCCGGCCGCCGGTTCGGCTCCGGCGTGCTCCAGCGCGACCCCACCGTCGAAGGCGTGGGCCTGGGCTGGAACATGCCGCACGGGCTGCTCACGCCGGCCTCGTGGGTGGCCATGTTCGCGCAGCGCTACCTGCACGTGTACGGCGCCACCACCGAGGCGTTCGGCCACGTCGCGGTCGCCGACCGCAAGCACGCGGCGAACAACCCCAAGGCGTACTTCCACGGCAAGCCGATCACCCTGGAGGACCACCAGAACTCGCGCTGGATCGTCGAGCCGATGCGACTGCTCGACTGCTGCCAGGAGACCGACGGCGCCCAGGCGATCGTGGTGGTCAGCGCCGAACGGGCCAAGGACCTGAAGCAAAAGCCCGCGATCATCAACGCGGCCGCCCAGGGCGCGGGTCGCCTCCAGGACCAGATGACCAGCTTCTACCGGGACGAGATGACCGGTCTGGCCGAGATGGGCGTGGTCGCCAAGCAGCTGTGGCAGACGTCGGGACTGACTCCCGACGACATCCAGACCGCGGTGCTCTACGACCACTTCACCCCGTTCGTGCTGATGCAGTTGGAGGAGTTCGGCTTCTGCGGGCGCGGCGAGGCACCGGCCTTCGTCGCGAACGGCGGCCTGGAGCTGGGCGGCAAGCTGCCCACGAACACGCACGGCGGCCAGTTGGGCGAGGCGTACCTGCACGGGATGAACGGCATCGCCGAGGGCGTGCGGCAGATCCGCGGCAGCTCGGTCAATCAGGTCGAGAACGTGCACAACGTGCTGGTGACCGCCGGTACCGGGGTGCCGACGTCGGGGCTGGTGCTGGGCGTCGAATAGGCGGGGCCGAGCCGAGGGGGCTCGAACATCCGCTCCCGGTGCGCTCGTTGGACCGCCCGGGTGACGCGTCGGCGCGTCGCCCGGGCGGTCCGCCCGCCCGGCCGGACGTGGTGCGCAGCGTGGTGGGACACCCGTCCCCGCCACGCCAGGAGGTCTCGTGCGCCCGCTGACCACTCGTCGGATCACCTCGACCGTGTTGCTCACCGTCGTGCTCGGCCTGCTGCCGGCCGGGCTCGCCGAAGGTGCCGGGGCGCGTTCGCAACGATCCCGGACCGTGAACGCGCTGGGCTTCGACACGTGCGAGACACCCACCGTGGAGACCATGCAAGTCTGGCGGACCTCGCCGTACCAGGTCGTCGGAATCTACGTCGCGGGCGACAACCGGGCCTGCAAGAGCACCCGGCTGACACGCGACTGGGTCAAGGCCGTACACCGCCAGGGCTGGGACTTCCTGCCCATCCAGGTGGGCCTCCAGGCGCCCTGCTCGCAGTCCGGCAAGCCGGGCCGGATCGACCCGGCGCACGCGGCACAGCAGGGGATCGCCGAGGCGAACGACGCGGTGGCCCGCGGTGCCGCGCTCGGGTTCAAGCCGGGCAGCGCCCTCTGGTACGACATGGAGGCGTACGACAACACCGACGCCGGTTGCCGAACCGCGGTGCTGGACTTCGTGTCCGCGTGGTCCGACCGGATTCGCGAACGCGGCTACGTGGCGGGCTACTACAGCAGCCTCAGCTCCGGCATCGCCGACCTGATCGACGCGGTCGACCGGCGCTCGGTCCCGGACGCGGTCTGGTACGCCCGCTGGGACGACCGCGCCGCCACCACCGGCGACGGCGCGCTGCCCGACGGGTACTGGCGCGGCCGGCGGGTGCACCAGTACACCGGCAACGTCTCGGAGACCCACGGCGGAAAGCGGATCGACATCGACCGCAACGCGGTCGACGGGCCGGTCGGGGTGCTGTGACCACAGGCCCCGCGCGGCGCGCCGGCCGACCCCGGAGCGGCCCGACCGGCGACCTCCGGGTCCGGGCTCAGCCCCGATCGAGTTCGCTGACCTCCAGCTCGCCCTCCGCGTACTGACGCCGGATCACCTTCTTGTCGAACTTGCCCACGCTGGTCTTGGGCACGGCGGTGATCAGGCTCCACCGCTCGGGCACCTGCCAGCGGGCCACCTTGCCCGCGAGGTAGTCGCGCAGCTGCTCGACCGTGGTCGTGGCGCCCTCGCGCAGCACGATCGTGGCCAACGGGCGCTCGCCCCACTTGTCGTCGGGCACGCCCACCACGGCCGCCTCGACCACGTCCTCGTGGCCCATCAGGGTGTTCTCCAACTCGACCGACGAGATCCACTCACCGCCCGACTTGATCACGTCCTTGGCCCGGTCGGTCAGCCGCAGGAAGCCGTCGGCGGTGATCGTGCCGACGTCGCCGGTACACAACCAGCCGTCCTGGAACCGGCCACCGCCACTGGCGTCCGCCGAGCCCTCGTCGCCGATGTAGCCACCCGCGATCCACGGCCCGCGCACCAGCAGCTCGCCGACCGACTCGCCGTCGAGCGGGACGTCGGCACCGTCCGGGCCGACCAGCCGGGCCTGCACCGAGGCGGGCAGACGCCCCTGCGAGATCCGGTACGCGAACGCCTCGTCGCCGGTCAGCCCGGCCGGCGGGCGGGCCACCGAACCCAGCGGCGAGGTCTCGGTCATGCCCCACGCGTGCACGATGCGCACACCGTGCCGCTCCTCGAACGCGTGCATCAGGCCGGGCGGGCAGGCCGAACCGCCCACCACGACCTCCTTGAGCGAGGACACGTCGGTCTTGTGTACGTCGAGGTAGTCCAGGAGCCCGGTCCAGATGGTCGGCACCGCAGCGCCGAACGTCGGCTTCTCCGCGGCGATCATCGTGGCCAGCGGCTCCGGCTGGAGGAACCGGTCGGGCATCAGGATCGACGCGCCGCACAACATCGCCGCGTACGGCAGACCCCACGCGTTGACGTGGAACATCGGCACCACCGGCAACAGCAGGTCCGCGGAGCTCAGGCCGAAGCCCTCCATCGTGCACACCTGCATGCTGTGCAGATAGGTCGACCGGTGGCTGTACACGACGCCCTTGGGGTTGCCCGTGGTGCCGGACGTGTAACACATCGCGGCGGCCTCGCGCTCGTCGATGTCCTCGGCCCAGTCGAACTCGGTCGGCCGGCCGGCGAGCAGGTCGTCGTAGCGGTGGACGTGCTTGCCGGAATCGGCGAGCGGGCTCAGATCGGTGTCGGCGCCGGTGACCACGACGTGCTCGACGGTCTTCAGGTGGGTCAGCAGCGGGGCGGCCAGCGCGGCCAGCGAGCCGTCCAGGACCAGCACCCGGTCGTCGGCGTGGTTCGCGATGTAGATCAACTGCTCCGGAGGCAGCCGCAGATTGAGCGTGTGCAGCACCGCACCCATCGACGGGATCGCGAGGTAGCACTCCAGGTGCTCCTGGTTGTTCCACAAGAAGGTGGCGACCCGCTCGTCGCCGGTGATCCCGAGCTCGCGCAGACCGTGGGCGAGTTGCGCGGACCGGCGACCGACCTCGGCGTAGGTGGCCCGCCTGGGCGCACCACCGGTCCAGGTCACCACCTCCGAACCGCCGTGCACCGTGGTGCCGTGTCGCATGATGCGAGCGATTGTCAAGGGCACGTCCTGCATCGTGCTGAGCACCGTGTGGCCTCCCTGCATTCGCCGGACGGGAACCGGTCGAGGTGAGGGGATTCTTTCTCGCCGATCGGGTGATTGTCAGCCCCCGGGGCCTTCGGTTTCGCACCCGTGTCGAGCGCCGACCCACGCACCGTCACGATCCGCGGTGCGCCCGTACGGGTGAACCAGGCGTGGCGATCGGCCGATCGGAGCAGCCAAGCGGAAGAATGCGACGGCGTCCCGTTGATCCGGATGACGCATCGTTTTCGGCATAACGCCGCGAGCAGCCGGTAATTCCCGTTTTTCCGCTCTTCCGGAGGGGGACCGGCGAGCCCTCGACTTCCCGTTGGAAGGCGCCCCATGTACCCGTTGGAGGTGCGACCCGAACCGCACCGACCGTACGACGTCGTGTTGCCGGACGCGCTCGGCCATCCCGTGCTGGGCTTCCGGGACGGCTATTGGTTCCGACTCGATCGGGACGGACCGCCGCGCCCGCTGTGCGCGCGCACCGCGATCATCGGACATCCGGAGTCCGCCGGGCCTATCGTGCAGGTCATGTGTTGGTGGATGCGCGAACACCACGACCACCCCCAGGCGATGGACCTCGCCACCGAACTGGCGCTGACCGTCGGCGAGATGAGCCGGCGGCTGCACGCCCAGGGGCCGGCGGCATGGTGAGGCGTTGCGGTTCCGTGCGGATACGGCGGGTGCCGTGCGGCCCTCGGGTGCCGGCGATCCGGGTGCGTACGTGTGCGATTCCCCGCTGCCGGAGCGGTCCTCCGCGTCGGTGCGGATGACCGGGACGTCGTGTGGGTGGGCCCTGGGTCGCGTCCGGGTGGTCCGCCCGAATGGGTGACCCGCGCGGGTGAGGCGCGGGTCACCTTTCGGCGTCGGGTCGGTTCTTTGTCGCCGGGTCGGCTACGAGGGCGACGCGATCTTGCCAAGCAGGTCGACGATGCGCTGCTGAACGTCCTCACGGGTGGAACGCTCCGCCAGGAACAGCACGGTCTCGCCGGTCTGCAGCCGGTGCAGGTCGTGTTCGACCAGGTCGAGCGTGGTGTAGACGACGATCGGCGTCGAGTGCAGACGCGCGTTGTTGCGCAGCCAGTCGACCACGCCCATCCGGCGCCGGCGCACCAGCATCAGGTCGAGCACCACGAGATTGGGCTCGACGCTGGACGCCTTGGACACCGCCTCGCTCTCCGAGGCCGCGTGCACCACGTCCATGCCACGCCGTTCCAGGGACGCGGTGAACGCCGTCGCGATGTCCGGGTTGCCCTCCACCAGAAGCACGCGCGATGCGTGCCCGGCGCTGTCCGCCGGTGCGAGCGAACGCAGCAGTACGGCCGGGTCGGCGCCGAACGCCGCGTCCCTGGTGGCCTGCATCAGCCCGGCGGTGACCAGTACCGGGATCTGCGCGGCGGTCGCGGCGGTGCGCAGCGACTGGAGTGCGGTACGGGTGATCGGGCCGGTCAGCGGATCCACGAACAGCGCGGCCGGCTGCACCGGGACGCTCGCGTCGACCTCCTCGCGCGAACGCACCAGCAGCGGACTCCAGCCACGCGCGGTCAGCGCGCCCGCCGTCGCGGAGTCCGGCTCGGGCCAGACCAGCAGCCGGCGCGGCTGTCCGTCCGGCGCGGGCGTGACCATGGTCGGCAGGTCGGCCCCGGACATCGCCTCGGCGTCACCGGGCGGCCCGCCGCCGCCTCCCGCTTCGCGAACCTCTCTTATCCCCGCGCGCCGGCCCCCCGTGTGTGTGTGGCGCCCCCGCGCCCGCACGTCGCCGGTGTGGTTACGCTGCCCTGATGAGGCCGGATCGGGTCGACTGGAGCAACGCGCTGACCGCAGCCGGGGCCGTGTTCGCGGCAACCGCGGCTTGGGCAACGTTGCAGACTTTGCGAAAGCAGCGGCAACAGCTCGACCATCAGCGGTCGTTCATGGCCGAACAGGGCCGCGTCCTACAGCTCCAACGAGACCAACTGCTGGCGTATGCCAAGGACCGAATTGATCAGGCTCGCCGCATCATCGTCGACAGCAAGTACGCCGACGTGCTCGGCGATCCCGCTGCCGACGGCAATGGATCCCGCACCGTCACGGTCACCAATCCGACCGACTATCCGATACGCAGCGTTCGCGTGGACTTCGGCGTCACCGACCGTGCGGAGTGGGCGACCATCCAGATCGAAGGACAGTACGGAGCCACGCGATCGAGGTATCCGATCGACGTCCTTGTTCCCAGAGGCGTGGCTGTCTTTTACAGCGGCGTATTGCTTGCCAACGACATCTACTACTACTCGCCTCAAGTTACGTTCACCGACTCCCTGGGCCGGCAGTGGAAAGTGACCGAGACCGGGCAGCCATGGCTCGTCATGAGCTGAGGCACCGCGGCGCAACAACGGCAGCACTCGCCGGCCGCACGGTCGGTCGGTCTTCGAGGCATCCGTCACCGGGAAGGCGCATCGGGCCGACCCTCGTTCGCAGAGGCGGCAAACAACGTCCCGAGCCGGCCGCTCCACTCGATGTCCAAGCCGGGGCCTTCCAGCCTCCTGGGCGGCAACGCATCGCCGTGAGTCGAGCAACTGCGAGCCGCCCGCAGTGACCGCATCGTCGTCCTGCTCCACAATGAGATCCACAGGAGCCGTACTCCTATTGCCAGGTGCCTACGAACGTGCTCCGCGCACTCTCACCGGCCACGACGACAGGACGATGCGTCACCGCTTCAGCGCCTCCAGCAGCGACGTCCAGGCCGAAGCGTCGAAGAGGTGCATCGGACCGCTGCGCACCTTCGAGTCTCGAACGAAGGCGTAGCCCTCCTTGTTCGCCGCCTCGACGCATTGGCTCGATCCGTTCCCGCTGCTGTAGGTGCTCGTCCGCCAATACACCGACGTGCTGTTGGTACTGATCTTGACCATCACAGTCTCTCTGCTATCCGACTTATCAGGGCTCGAGACTCCTGGGGTGGCAACGCACCACCCATGAGTCGGGCAAACGCGTGGCTGTAGGCGGCCACGTCCTCGTCCTGCTCCACAAACAAGCCTGCTGTAGCCGTGTCCTCATAGACAACATCCGGCAGGTCACCTTCGAAGGTCAGGTGTGTAAAGGGACCTGCGGCTGCGGAGTAGACGCCCGACTCCAGTCCCAGCACCTGGAGTTCCACATTCGGTCGGCTGCTCTGCTCAACCAAGTACAGCAACTGCGCCTTCCGGACGGCGGGCGGCGCCATTCCATGCAAAAGCGCCGCTTCTCCGATGACGACCCACAGTGTGAAGCCAGTACGGTCGAGCACCGTCTGTCGTTGCCTACGCACCTCCACAAAACCGTCGACGTCGCTTCCCGTGGTACGGGCGCTGCCCAAAATCAAGGCCCGTGCGTAGTCCTCCGTTTGCAAGAGCCCCGGGATGAACGTCTCTTCGTAGGTTCGCAGCTCCACGGCCTCGGCCTCCAAGCCGAGGAACGCACTGAACGTGTGGTGCAGACCCCGATACTTCACCCACCAACCACGCTCTCGCGCCTGCTTCGCGAGGGCAACGTAATCCTCGACGGTCGCGGCTTCGGTAACGCCGTACAGCGACAGCATCTTCCGCAGGTCGATCGGACGTACGCCGCTACGAGCAGTCTCGATGCGACTCACCTTGGAATGGTCACATTCCAGGTGCGCGGCCACATCCTCTTGATCAAGACCGGCCTTCTCGCGCAGCGTCTTGAGCACTCTCGCAAGCTGACGCCGCCTCACGGTGGGCACAGTGTCCGCCATGGCCAAACCTCCCGTCGGTGCGCAAGAACCGTAGTCACGATCAGCGTCCCATAGAGGCGAACCGCACAAATCAATCCGCAACTTGCGGAAATAGTAGGCGTGGGTCATGCTGTCCAAGACCGGGCGCTTACGCACCGTGCAGATGGATGCACTCCGCGCAGGCGGCTGTACCCCCCTCTTCGCTGAGAACATGCGCGAGCGTCCCCTCCTCGCGATCGGCGACTGTTCGAGCCGGAGCCAGATCGGCACCGCGCATCCCTTCGCCGGGTTTCCAGTACTGCCGCCCATCCACTGCGCGCAAGCTCGGGAGCGCCCATGCATCCGATCTCCTTGAAACAGAACTTCCCGTTGACCGACACTTCCGTGAAGCTCACACGCGACTGCGTGCGGCGCTTTTGCGTGGATCGACAGATCCCCACTCCTGCCGCCGACTCGGCCGCGCTGATAGCCACCGAGCTGGCGACCAACGCCGTCCGACACACGCAACAAGGGGCCACGCGTGCCGAGTTCACCCTCGTTCTGACCCTCTGCGGCAGGAAGCTCGACATCGCGGTGTGGGACTACCTGCCCTCGCCGTGCCCCCGGCTCCAGTCCCTCGCGGACATTGCGCTCGACGCCCAAAGCGGCCGTGGACTCGCCTTGATCCAGAGCGACGCGGCCGGATTCACCTGGTCGCGCATGACGAGCGGCAAGCTCGTCTCCGCGTGGATCGAGGTCGACACCGACAGGCCGGCACATGCCCCGGCTGGTGCGCAGACCCCGCTCTTCTGACCGCGCAAAACCCGACCACCGGGTTTCACCCCATCCGCACTCGCAGCGGGACCGGGCTCACTCTCTGCCGACCTGGGAGAAGGGCAGTCCCTTCACAGCAACTCCCCCCACCACGCAAGGAGTTCGCCCATGCACTACCTACTGAAGCCCATCCGGGTGGAAGCCGACAGACCGACGACCCGCAACCCTTACGCGCCCTACCTCGTCGCCGCCGGCGAGACCTTCGACGTGATCGAGGTCGACGAAATCCTCGGCCGCGCCACCCTCACCGTCCTGCGAGAACGCGGCCTCGATCCCGGTCCGGTCATCTTCGACCGCCGCCATCGCCGGATCGGCTTCCTCGTCCCGCCGGACGCCACCAATACCCTCCCCGCCCGCGAACGGCGAACCGGCCCCCGCCACCACGGCCGCGGCTCATGGATCACCATCCCCCGACCCAACGCCCTCCCCGGCGACCCCATCATCTGGCTCGTGGAGCCACCCGACGACACCCGAACCCCCTGCACCCTGCGCTGCGTCCGCCGAGCAATCCACCAAGCTGCCCGAACCCTCTGACCCGACCTCGCCCCCGACCGCCGACCGGAGCCCCATGGTCACCATCGCCCTCGCCGTCCGACCCCCACCCACGCCCCGCATCAGGCACATCACCCTGGAACTCGACACAGCCCACAACCCGGCCCGTCACGCCGCTGCCGCTGCCGTCGACCTCATCACCAGGCCCAGCCAGGCAACAACGACAACGGCAACGACGGCCACCACCACCGACAACTGGCGAAGCGTCCTCACCGAAGCGGCTCACCTCGCCGTCGAGACAGTGCAGTTCGCGGGGGCGGAGCCCACCGCCCACCCCGACTTCACCGACCTCCTCCGACACGCCCTCCGCGCCGGACACGACATCGAGGTCCACACCGACCTGCTCTACATCACTCGCGAGCAATGGACCCTGTTCACTCACGAACGAGTCAGCCTCGCCACCACCCGGTACTCCGACGACCCCGCCCGACACGACGCAATCACCCATCAACTCGGCAGCCACATCCGCACCCGAACCAACATCGTCACCGCCCTCGGCCTACACATCCCACTCCGCGTCGAACTCCCGACCGCCCTCCCCAGCCAACGCACCCACTCCGCCCGCGCCGAACTCGCCCTCCTCGGCGTCCGCGAGGACCGCATCGGCAACTCCGAGATCCCGCCCCTCACCCACAGCCCCCGCAACCCGCCCGAACCCGAGCACCCCCACCCGTGGGAGCACGTCGTCGTACAAGCCAACGGCGACGTCACCCTCTCCCCCGTCAACCGCGCACGCATCATCGGCAACGTCCGCCGACACACCTTGGCCACGCTTCTCGCCGACAGTTCCCCGTGAGCAGCCTCCGGTACCGCTTCGACGGCAAGCAGCTCATCGGGCGCGCGAGCAGCACACTGTCGTCGGCCAAGGCGGGGGTGCCGTCGGGGCCGATTCGCGGGCCCTCCGGCCCAATGCGGGACGTCATGACCGTGACGGTAGCCCGCACAGCAGCACGCTCACGAGGCAATTGCGCACCACGTCGTAGGAGGCCGCGTCGTTTGATGCCGAAGGGACAGGAGCCGAGGAAGACGGCGGTAGCAGATCAGCCTTCGGCGGCGATGGCACCGAAGGCTGGAACGTACGGCCTGGGAAACGCGTACGGCATCGCCCTCGTAACGGCGGTCCAGGCGGCACCCGGCCCGCCCGCCCTTATCGAGCGAGAGGCGACCCGTCGCTTGCGGTCCGACGGCGGACCAACACGCGGGTGGTGCTGCCGTCGTCCTCTTCGATGTCCCGAACAAGCTCGAAACCGATTCGGTCCAGCAGGGTCAGCGAGGCCTTGTTCAATGCAGCCACGGTGGCGTAGACCTCGGTCAGTCCGAGAGTGCCGAAGCCATGGGCAACGATCGCCTTCGCCAACTCGGTGCCCAGGCCGACTCCCCAGGCCGCCGGCGCCAGAGCGTAGACGATCTCGTGGCCCCCTACGACGTCGGTCGGCTTGATCTCGGCATGCCCGACCAGGAGTCCGTCCCGACGAACGGCCCAGACATCGAACAGGTCCCGGGCATAGACCTTCGTGAAGACCCGCCCGAACAGGGCCCGGTCCGCTGCTTCGGAGGCAGGGCCGTCACCCATCCATTGCGACAGCCTGGTGTCCTGGAACAGAGCGACGAAGCCCTCTTCATCCTCGGGAACGTACGGCTCCAGGAGCAGCCGCTCGGTGCGCAGAGTCGGGGTCACGGACGGTGAGGCTACCCACGCGACATCCGGTCGGCAAACCACTTTCGCCCGCACCGATTTCGAGCAGCACCCTGTATCGGCGAGGCAACTCCCGCCCCCTCAGGGCAAATACGTCTGGGAGGTCTCGCCGAGTGCGCCGTCCCGGTGGTCCGGGACGCGGTAGAAGGTGCGGATGACCACCGAGCCGTCCTCTGAGGCGGATGAACGGGCCGGCCGGCCGTCAGACGCCGTAGCCGCCGTCCACATCCAGCTTCTGACCGCTGATGAAGCCCGCCCGGTCGGAGGCCAGGAAGCAGACCGCCTCGGCGATGTCCGCGGCCCGGCCGAATCGCCGCAGCGGGATGTTGCGGCGCGCGACGTCCAGCGCGCGCTCGTCCAGGTCGCCGCTGTCGATCAGCCGCGCGGCCATGCCGTCGGTGAGCATGCCCGGGCCGACGCTGTTCGCACGCACCCCGAACCGGCCCTCCTCGGCCGCAATGCCGCGCACGATCGCCTCGACCGCGCTCTTGGTACAGGACGACAGGCCGTCCCGAACCGGGAATCGGCTCGTCGCCGCAGTGGTGACCGCGACCAGGCTGCCGTTGCCCGCCGCGCGCAGGTGCGGCAGCGACGGATGCACCAGATTGAAGAACGCGGCCGCGTCGCCGTCGAGTTGCTCGCGGTACTGGGCGGGCGTGACCCGACTCAGGTGCAACATCGGTACGTGCGGCCCGGACGCATACACAACCGCGTGGACGCCACCGAACTCCGCCGCCGCCGCATCCACGAAGGTCGCCACGGCGTCCGCGTCGGTGAGATCGACCTGCCACGCGCGGGCCCGACGGCCGTGCTCGGACCGGGCCTGCTCGGCGACGGCCTCGGTCGCGGCGGCCCCGTTGCGATAGGTGACCGCCAGGTCCGCACCGCGCTCGGCGAACATCCGACAGATCGCGGCACCGATCCCGCCCCCGGCCCCGACGACCACGACCGCCCCGGCCCGACTCTCGAAGTCGCGCTCCATGACTGGCTCCCCGCTGCTGCCCGAGCTGATCTGACGATCAGTCAGGGATATCTCCAGACCCGAGAACTGTCAATGGACCACCACTCTGATCAGCACAAACACCAAAACTGATGACCGACATCACGCAACTCACCACCCCCGAACCCAGCCGACCCGAGTACACGATCGTGGGTGGTGAGCAGATCGCACGTGCCCACGCCGAGATCGCCCGGGGGGCGGGCGACCCGATCAGGCATATCCGGGCGGTGCGAAACCCCGAGAGACGTCCCCGGCGGATCAGCCGAGGAGCGACCCGCAACACCGCAGCGGTCGGATCGTGACCGGCGCCAACCCGAACCGAACCCGAGAGGCCCTCACCTGTTCAACCCCCGACCGAGCCACCCCAGCCCGGCCGGCGCTTGAGGCCACCCCAACCACACCAAATGCTCACCGGCCAAACAAACGCCGGCCGAGCCCATTCCAGCCCGGCCGGCGCTTGAGGCCCCGCAAGCCCACGGCTAGAGCGTCGCCGCCAACGCCTCTTCGTTCTCCTCCGCCCCGCCGAACTGCGTCGAGTGCACCCAAGCCCGCTTCAGATACAGATGCACGTCCACCTCCCAGGTGAACCCCATCCCCCCATGCACCTGCGTGGCGTCCTTGCCGTTCCGCGTCGCCGCGTCATCACCCATGACCTTCGCCGTGAGCACCGCGACCTCCGGATCGCCCACGGCCGGGTCGTCCAGCGTCACGGCCGCCGCGTACACCGCCGCCCGCGCCAGCTCGGTCCGCACCAGCATGTCCGCGCACAGGTGCTTGACCGCCTGGAAGCCGCCGATCACCCGCCCGAACTGCTCCCGCTCCTTGGCGTACTGCGTGGCCAACTCGGTGAGCCGACCCGCGATCCCCAGCTGAAGTGCCCCCGTGAGCACCGCTCCGATTCGGCGCCACTGCTCCGCGACAAGAGCATCGGCCACCAACTCGCCCGCCGGCAGCTCGTCCACCGAGGTCACCGGAGTGAACGGATCCACCGGATGCGCAACCCGCACCCCCTGCACGGCGGACGGGTCGACCAGCCGGATGCCCTCGTCGGTCAGCACCAGCAGACAGTCCAGCGCGTCCAAGTGCTCGACCAGCAACGGCCACGAGTCACCCTCGACCAACCCGACCACCGCATCGCCCGCAGCCGCGTCCGTGCCCAGATCCCCGGGTAGCGAAGCCGCCAGGTGCGTGGCCACCAGCGGCCCGGGCAGCAACACCCGACCCGCCTCCTCGTACACCAACGCCGCCTCGGCCACCCCGAGCCCGACGCCGCCCGCCTCCTCGGCGATCCGCAACGAGAAGAACCCGGTGTCGGCCAGTTCGCGCCACAACGCGCGGTCCACCATCCCGGGCACCGGCGCGTTGTCCACCAGCGCCCGCATCCGCTCCCGCCCGAACCGACCCTCGCAGAACTCCCGTACCCCGGACCGCAGATCGCGCTGGTCCTCGCTCAGCTGGAAATCCATGCCCGATCACCGTTCCTTCGGCAGGCCGAGGATGCGCTCGCCCACGATGTTGCGCTGGATCTGCGACGTGCCCGCCGCGATCGTGTACGACAGCGACGACAGCCGCTCGTCCATCAACGAGCCGCTGGGCAACCCCGCGACGTCGTCCACGGCCAGGGCCGCTCGACCGAGCAGTCGGTGCGCCAGGTCGTACACCTTCTGCTTCGTCTCGGAGAACCGCAGCTTGAACACCGAACCACCCACACCCGGCACCCCGGACCGCTGCGCCTCGGAGACGTTCCACTTGGTCAACGCCCACAACGCCTCGAACTCGGCGGTCAGATGCCCGAGTTCGCGCCGCAGCGCCAAGTCGTCCCAAGCACTCGCCTGACGCCGCGTCACCTTCTTGGCCAGCGCCGCGAGTTCGCGCAGCAGCCGCTGGCAGGCGACCACCTCGCTGACGAACGCGGTGCCGCGCTCGAACGACAGCGTGACCATGGTGACCCGCCAGCCGTCGTTCTCCTCGCCGACCCGGTTGGCCACCGGCACCCGCACGTCGTCGAAGAACACCTCGGCGAACTCCGAGGTACCCATCACCGTCTCCAGCGGACGGATGGTGATGCCCGGGGTGTCCATCGGCACGATCAGCCAGGTGATCCCCTTGTGCTTCGGGGCATCCGGGTCGGTACGCACCAACATCTCGCAGTAGTCCGCGACTTCCGCGTGCGAGGTCCAGATCTTCGAGCCGTTGACGACGTAGTCGTCGCCGTCCCGGACCGCCCGGGTCCGCAGCGAGGCAAGGTCGCTGCCCGCACCCGGTTCGGAGAAGCCCTGGCACCAGACGTCGTCGCCGCGCAGGATGCCCGGCAGATACCGGCGCCGCTGCTCTTCGGTGCCGGCCGCGTCGATGGTCGGTCCCGCGTGCAGCAGGCCGACGAAGTTCGCACCCACATACGGCGCGCCGGCCCGCTCGGTCTCCTCCAGGAAGATCAGGTGCTCGGTCGGCGTGGCCCCCTTGCCGCCCGCCTCGACCGACCAGTGCAGGCCCGCATAGCCGGCCTCGAACAACAAGCGCTGCCATGCCGTGTCGTAGGCCCGTCGACCCGGCCAGTCGTTGCGGTCGGGCTTGGCCGGCAGCAACGGGATGGCCCGGTCGAGCCACGCGCGCAGTTCCGCGCGAAATCTCTCCTCGGCCTCGGTATACCGGAGGTCCATGGTTCTCGACTCCCTGTCGGACGAAAGGTCGAATGCTCGGGCAACCGAAACGGCCTGCCGGCCACAAGACCGAAAAACCGAAAGCCGGAAGACCTGAAAAGCCGAACGGCCGAAGGGCCGAACGGCCGGAAGCAGCCCGCAAGCCGAAGGGCCGAAGCAACCCCCGGCCCGAACGGCCGAAGGCCCCAACGCCAAAGCCCCGAAGGCCGAGGCTCAAGCCGAAGCCCAGGCCGTAGCCGTAAGCCGAACTCAGGCTCCATAAACAGGCGTCGGCGACGGCGCCTCGTCGAGCAGCTTCGCCACCACCGGCCCGAGCTCGGCCGGCTCCCAGCGACGGCCCGCGCTCGCCTCCGGCCCGTGCTGCCAACCGGTCGCCACCGAGACCTTGTCGCCCTCGACCTCGAACACCCGCCCGGTGACCTCGCGCGACTCGGCCGAGCCGAGCCAGACCACCAGCGGCGAGATGTTCGCCGGGTCGTAGAAGTCGAAGCTGCCGTCCTCGGGCTTACGCACCATGTCGGGCATCGCCTCCTCGGTCATCCGGGTACGCGCGGCGGGCGCGATCGCGTTGGCGGTCACGCCGTACCGACCCATCTCCACCGCGGCGATCTGGGTCAGGCACGTGATGCCGGCCTTGGCCGCGGCGTAGTTGCCCTGCCCGACCGAGCCCATCAACCCCGCGCCGGACGTGGTGTTGATCAGCCGCGCGTCGATCGTGTTGCCCGCCTTGGCCTGCGCACGCCAGTACGCACCCGCGTGTCGCATCACCGCGAAGTGCCCCTTGAGGTGGACCCGGACCACTGCGTCGAACTCGTCCTCGCCGAGCGAGACCAGCATCCGGTCACGCAGGAAGCCCGCGTTGTTGACGACCACGTCCAACCGGCCGAACGCGTCGATCGCGGTTTGCACCAGCCGCTCCGCACCCGCCCAGTCCGCGACGTCGTCCGCGTTGATGACCGCCTTGCCGCCCAGCGCCTCGATGTCGGCCACGACCTGCTGGGCCGGCCCGAGCGAACGCCCGTCGCCCTGGCGCGAGGCTCCGATGTCGTTGACCACCACGTGCGCGCCCTCACGGGCGAACGCCAGCGCGTGCTCGCGCCCGATGCCGCCGCCGGCACCGGTGACGATGACGACGCGCCCCTCGCAGATCCCACTCATTCCAGGCCCCTCCGGTGTGCTGACGACGTGTGCTGAAGACGTGTACTGACGACCAGCCGACGACGTGCCGACCACATGTGCCGGCGCGAGTCGAAATACCTCGGAAGCGGCCCGCCGGGAACCCGACGAGCCGCCCCTTGCCGCTGAACCAAAACGCCGACGACCCGAAACCCCGACCGTTCCCGACGAGGAGGTCGACAAGAATCCGACCGAAGCCGGTTCGGACCGCGACCGCGACCCGGATCAGAGAACCGGACCCGGGTCGGGCCGCGACCCGAGCCCGATCAGACCGCGACTGTCGCCACCCGGTCCTTGTCGAAGTCGAGGTCGAGCATCCGGATCGCGTTCCCCCGGATGATCTTGTAGACCGTCTCCTCGCCCAGCCCGGCGAGGTGCTCCTCGGCGATCTTCTTGGTGTGCGGCCACGTGGAGTCGACGTGCGGGTAGTCGGTCTCGAACGTGACGTTGTCCTCGCCGATCACGTCGAGCGAGTTCACCCCGTGCCGGTCCCGGAAGAAGCACGCGAACATGTTCCGCCGGAAGTAGTACGACGGCGCCTCCGGCAGCACCTCACCGGTGAGCGCCCACGCCCGGTGCTCCAGCCAGACGTCGTCCATGCGCTCCAGGGCGTACGGGATCCAGCCCATCTGCCCCTCGGAGTAGGCCAACTTGATCTTCGGGAACCGCGCCGGGATGCCCGCGAAGATGAAGTCGGCCATCGAGGCCATCGCGTTGTTGAAGCTGAGCGACGCCTGGACCGCCGCAGGGGCGTCCGGCGAGGCGGCCGGCATCGTCGAGGACGAGCCGATGTGCATGTTGATCGTCACGCCGAGGTCCGCACAGACCTCGAAGAACGGGTCCCAGTAGCCGGTGTGGATGCTGGGCAGGCCCAGGAACGCCGGAATCTCGCTGAAGCACACGGCGGTGACGCCGCGCGCGCGATTGCGCTTGATCTCCTCGACCGCGAGCTGCACATCCCACAGCGGGATGATGATCAGCGGGATCAGTCGGCCTCCGGAGTCGCCGCACCACTCCTCGACCATCCAGTCGTTGTAGGCGCGCACACACGCGAGCGCGACCTCCTTGTCCGCGGCCTCCGAGAAGGTCTGGCCGCAGAATCGCGGGAAGGTCGGGAAGCACAGCGAGGCTTCGACATGGTTGACGTCCATGTCCTTGAGCCGCTCGGCCGGGTCGTACAGCCCGGGGCGCATCTCGCCGCGCGTGATGCCTTCGAGGGTCATCTCGTCGCGGCTGAAGCCGACGGCGGCGATGTTGCGCTTGTACGGGAAGCGCAGGTCCTCGTAGAACCACCAGTCGGCGGGCGGCCCGTCCGGGTCGGTGGTGATCTTGTAGCTCGCGCCGGTGTACTCGAGCATGCCGATGCCGGTGGTGACCGGCTTGGGCCCACGCTCGTGGTACTTCTTCGGCAACCAGCGCTCGAACAGGTGTGCCGGCTCGATGACATGGTCATCCACGCTGATGATCTTCGGCAGTTCACCGAAGGAGTTTCCGGACTGCGTGGCAGCCTGTCCGGGCTGGTTGGTGCTCATCGGCCCCTCCCGCTCACTGAAATCTGATGGACCGTCAGATTTAGCGTAATCTCTGGGCCGAGGGAACCACAAGCTGACTCAACGTCAGGAGAATCACGGATGGCCCTGCATCTCGAAGAACTGATCGCCCCCGCACACACCGCATTGGTCACCCAGGAATGTCAGAACGGGGTGATCGGCGCCCAGGCGGTATTCCCCGCGCTGACCGCGCACACCCGAGAGCTGATTCCGGCCGTCGACCGACTCGCCAAGGCCGCCCGCGGGGCCGAACTCCCGGTCGTGCACTGCCTCGCGGTGCGCCGGCCGGACGGTCTGGGTGCGAACGCCAACGCCCGGATGTTCGGCGCCGCAGCCAAGTCGCCGATCCTCCTGGAGCCGGGCTCACCCGCCGCGGCGGTGGCCGACGGAATCACCGTCGAGCCCTCCGACCTGGTGCTTTCCCGCTATCACGGGCTCGGTCCGATGGCCGACACCGGCCTGGCCGCCATCCTGCGGAACCTGGGCGTGCGCACGATCGTGGGCGTCGGCGTCTCGCTCAACGTCGGCATGCTCAACTTCGCGATGGACGCGGTCAACTCCGGCTTCCAGTTCGTCGTACCCCGCGAGGCGGTGGCCGGATTCCCGCCCGAATACGCCGAGGCGGTGCTCGCGAACACCTTCAACGCGATCGCCACCATCACCACGGTGGACGCCGTCCTGACCGCCTGGAGCTGAAACCTGATGCCCCGTCACGACATAGGTGACGGGGCATCAGCCGCATCGGAAATCGCCCGAGGCTCGGCTGACCGTCCGTCAGCGGGCGGGCGTCCAAGGCTTCTTGTCGTATTCCTCACGAAGCTTGAACTTCAGCACCTTGCGCAGCGTCTCGTTCCGGGGCAGCGCGTCGACCAGTTCCAACTGCTCCGGAATCTTCTGGGTCATCAGACCGGCCTCGCGCAGATACCCGACCATCTCGGCGAATTCCAGGTCGGCCTCGCCGGGCTGCCGCTCGACCACGGCGCAGACCCGCTCGCCGCGCTCGCGGTCGATCAGGCCGATCACCGCCGCGTCGGCGACCTTCGGGTGGGCGAAGAGCAGGTCCTCGATCTCGCGCGCCGAAATGTTTTCACCCTTTCGGATGATCACGTCCTTGAGCCGACCGGTGAGCGAGAGGTGCCCGTCGGCCCGCAGCCGGCCCAGGTCGCCGGTGCGGAAGTAGCCGTCCTCGTCGAACGCGTCCGCGGTGAGCGCGGGGTCGGTGTACCCCTTGAACACCATCGGTCCGCGCAGCCGGACCTCGCCCTCCTCGCCGGCGTCCGCAACCGTCCCGTCGGCCCGCGCGATACGCACCCCGATGCCGCTGACCGGCTTGCCCTCGGTATAGGAGCGCTGGTCCTCGGAATCGTGCGGGCCGCCCTGGGCGATCATCGGGACCTCGGTCATCCCGTACCCGTGGCACAGGATCGCCTGCATCTCGTCGCGCACCTCGGCAACCAGCTCCGGCGGCTTGGGCGCGCCGCCTCCGGAGACGATCCGCAGGGTCGGAATGATCTTCTCGCCCGGCTGCTTGCGCTGCTCGTTCAGGAAGGCCACATAGAACGCGGTCGAACCGCCCACCATGGTGACACCGAGTCGCTTGTACACGGGCACCACGCCGGCCGGGTCGAAGTTCTCGACGATCACGGCCGGGAAGCCGGAGGCGAGCACCGTGACGATGTAGTCCGGGCCGGCGATGTGCGCGTACGGGAAGGCGATCGAGCCGACGTCGGTCTGCGACATGTCGAGCGCGACGGCCAGTCCCTTGCCGCCCGCGAGCAGCGTCGAATCGCTGTGCTGGACGCCCTTCGGGTCGGACGTGGTCCCGGACGTGTAGTAGAGCCACCGCACCTCGTCGCCGTCGGTCGGCGCGGGCGGCAGGTCCGCCGGGTCGGCCTCGGGCAGCTCGTCGTACGCCACGAGCACCAGCGGCGGCTTCGCCAGGTCCTTCGCGAGCGCCTCACCCATCGCGAGGAACTCGAAGCCCTTCCAACTGCGCGGACACAGGAAGAACTCGGCGTCGGTCTGCCGCAGACAGAACCCGACCTCCTTCTCCCGGTAGAACGGGATGATCGGATTCTGCACCGCGCCGAGCCGGGCCAGCGCGAACGAGACCACAATGGACTCGATCCGCGTGGTCAACTGCCAGGTCACACGGGTACCGGCGGTGACGCCGAGCGCGTGATAGCCCGCGGCCACGCGCTCCGCCCACGCCTTGAACTCGCCGAAGGTGACCCTGCGATCCTCCGGGTCGAGCAACATGGGCACATCGGGAGTCGCCGCCGCGCGGCGCTCCACCAGCTCCCAGAGAGTGGTGGCGTCGTAGATCGGGTCAGACACGTGTCCTCCGCGCGGGAAGCCGGGGCCGGGGGTACGGCGCCGGGCATGGCAAAGCCAGAGCCTAGGCGCTGACCTGACGGTACGTCAGAAGCTTTGCGGGAAGAAAGACTTCGCGTGGTCACGCGCATCACAACCGGGCCGTTCGCGACCCCGAACGCGCTGGCCAAGCAAGGCAGGACTGCCTAACCTGGGTCGGTACCGCCAACCCCGGGGGCCACACATGTCGCCATTTCGCCGGGAGCGCCCACCGGTGTGCCTGGGCCCGCTCGCGAGCTTCCCCGAGGACGTCCCGAAGCGGATCGGCACCAGCCCGCCGCTCGCGATCCTGCGCCACGGCGACACGGTCCACGTCTTCGAGGACCGCTGCCCTCACGCCGGCGCGATCCTCTCCCGAGGCACCCTGACCGGCGAACACCTGACCTGCCCGGCCCACGCGGCCACCTTCGAGGTCGCCACGGGCCGCTCCCTCGGCCCCCTCACCTGCCGCCCCCTACGCACCTACACGGCCTGGCTCGAAGACGGCCTCCTCTACCACTCCCCCACCCCCCGCCCACCCCGCAAGGCCCAACGCACCCCCTGCCGGCCCAACACATGAGGCCACCCAGCCCAGCCGGCGTTCGAGGCCACCCAGCCCGGCCGGCGCTTGAGGCCACCCAGCCCAGCCGGCGTTCGAGGCCACCCAGCCCAGCCGGCGTTCGAGGCCACCCAGCCCAGCCGGCGCTTGAGGCCACCCAGCCCGGCCGGCGCTTGAGGCCAAGTAGCCCGGCCGGCGCTTGAGGCCAAGTAGCCCCGCCGGCGCTTGAGGCGAACCAAGCCCCGCCCGCGCTTGAGGCCACCCCGGCGAAGCCCACACCGCACTCAACCCAAAGCCCGCTCCGCCGAAAAGGCCCCACACCCCTTCGCCCAAGCCCCCGACAAGTCCGCCCCCGGCGGAAACCGCCCAGCCAACTCCAACACGACCATGCCATGCGCAAACCCCCAAACGGCCCGCGCAGCATCCGCATCCCCACCCACAGCCCGCACCAAAGGCCCCGCAGCCCGATCCTCCAGCCCCGCCGGCAACGCCGCACGATCCAACGGCTGCCCACTCATCAGCCGATACAGGTCCGGATGCGCCAACGCATAAGCCCGATACGCCCCCGCCAACGCCGCAACCGCCCCCTCCCCCCGAACCACGTCGGCCACCCCAACCCCCTCGCCCGCGCCCGGCGCACCACTCACCTCGGCCGCCTCCAACGCCTCCGCCAGTTCGGCCATCCCCTGCGCAATCAGCGCGTTCTCGACCGCGGACTTGTCCGGGAAGTGCTTGTACAGCGACGGCGCCTTGATGCCGATCCGCTCCGCGATCCTCCGCATCGACACCGCTTCCGGACCCTCCCCCTCCAGCAGATCCCTCGCGGCACCGACGATTTCGCGGGCCCGGGCGCTGATGGGAGGTGACGTCACGTCAGACATGCTTGCGGAATCCTTCCGGAGTGCGCAGTCCGTACCCGGCGGCACGGTCCATCGCGATGTGGGTGAGCCAGCCGAGGCCGGCGGTGAACAGGGGCGGCCACACGACCGGCGTAACGGTGTACCCGACCAGGACGATCAACGGGACCCATGCCCGGTGCAGCGCGTTGTAGAACGGCACCGCCCGCGGCTGAAGCCGACCCGGCTCGTGCGCACCGTCCCGCACCGCGTCCTTGGCCCCGATGAACATGGTCAGGTCGGGCAGTACGAAGAAGAGCAACGCCGCCGCCGAGGTCGCGAAGCCGTACTTGACGCTCTCGAACACCGCGAAAGCCGCCAGGAACAACGTCAGCACGATCCACGCCCCGCGTCGCATCCACCGGGCCACGGCCGAACCGCCGATTCCCGTGTGCGCAATAGTGCTCATGCCGCCTCCGCTCGCCTGTGGCTAACAATGTTAGCCGCCTGCGTCCATCATTCGGCTAACACCGTTAGCCGTCAAGTCCGACGGCACCCCGGCCAAAGACCCCACTTTCGAGCAACCCACACCCCCTCCGCCCAAACCGAACGCCACCACCCGGCAGCCCCGTCACCCCACCCCACCACCCAGCACCTCGCGAAGTCGCCGCGCGAACGCCCGCGGGTGGGTCAGGTTGCCGTTGTGGCCGCCGGGGAATTCCGCCGCGTCGACCCGTACGAGCGTCTGCAGCGCCACCGCGCAGCGGCGGGTGAACACGCGATGCAGCGTGGTGGCACCTCGGCCGGGGATGATGCGGGTCGTCGTGGAACGCAGCGCGTCGAGTGGCAGCGTGTCCTCGACCACCGCGGGGAACTCCCGACCGATGAAGAAGTCGAAGTTGGCCATCCGCCGCTCGTTCATCGGCTGCGGCGTCAGTTCCGGCTCGCTGTCCTCGACCCCCGGCTCGATGCCCAGGTGGGCCACGATCGCCGGAAACGCCGCAGCCATCCCGTCCCGCGCGTGGATCTCCCGAATCGCGGTCAACTCGCCGCGGTGCGCGTCGCGTTCGGCGGCGGAGAGCAGCCACGGCGCGACCGGCTCGTGCGCGATCAACGTATGCAGCGCCTCCGGGCGGGTCGCGGCCACACGCAGCCCGATCAACGCACCCATGCTCAACCCCAGCATCACCGCGGGCCGATCGGTGAGTTCGGCCAGCAGCCGCGCCACGTCGTCGGCGTGGTCCTCGACGGCCACCGGCGCGGCCGGGTCGGTCAACGTGCTGCGAGAGAGCCCGCGCCGGTCGTACGTCACGACGGTGTAGTCCGCGACCAGTCGATCGACCATGTCGACGCTGCGCCCGGCGTCGCCCTCCCCACTCTCCCCGATCAGCAACAGCGGCCCGGAGCCGCGCACTTCGTAGTACAGCTCGGCACCCGGCACGGACAGCGTGGCACCGGCGGTGAGGTTCGCGGCCATGAGATTCCCCCGAGAAGTCGTTTTGCGTCGCCGAGTCGTCCGGTCGTCCGAGTCGTTGTGAAGCGCATCGACTCGCATCGAGTCACCTCGAATCGCCCCGAGCAACCCGGCGTGGATCCGGGCCGGTCCAGTCCGGCCCGACGACCACCACCATATTCCATCTAATTTGATACATCAATAATGATGCATCTATTTCGATGTAGCATCCGGGCATGACCACCCCCATGACTCCGGTCGAACTCTTCCTCCTCGGCCGCACCCTCATGAAGATCGGCGAGGACGCGCTCCCCGCCCCCCGAGTCCCCGCAGACGGCACCGACCGCCACCCCGGCAGCGTGCGCTCCGCGCTGATCGCCCTGAGCGACATCGTCGCCCATCCCGACAGCGCCGTCGGCGAGATCGCCCGCCGCACCGGCCTGCCGCAGAGCCAGGTCTCCACCGCCGTCGCCCGACTCAAGGAGACCGGCTCGATCGAAACCACCCAGGATCCCACCGACCGCCGCCGGCTACTGGTCCGCCCGGCCGCCACCCCGTCCCCGAGGGTCGCCGAAGCCCGCGCCGCAGGCATCGAGGACGCGCTGGCCAGAGCAATGGCCACAACCGACGAGCAGGCGGTCGCCGAAGTCGCCGAGGCATTGGCGCTGCTCGCCCGACACCTGCCGCCCGTAGCCCTGGCCCGGCTACGGTCCTGACGCCGGATCAGTGGGCGGTGATCTCCGGTCCGATCGCAAAGCCCTTCACCGGGTACGCCGCAAGCGAATCGTCCGCGTCCAAGTGATCCTTGAGTGCGTCACGCAGGCGGTTCGCCAGCTTCCCATGGCGCCGGGCCCCGGTGGGAGCCACCTCGATGGCTCCTTCGATGATCTCGGCGCGCAGTCCCTCGGGCAGCGTCATCTCGCTCCACGCCTGCCGGAGCACATCGCCGAGCGCATCGAGCCCGGAAGCAGTCACATGGAACTCATGCGTCGCGAGCGCCATCGGAAAACACCTCCCGACCCCGGTCCGGGCCACGGTCGCCGGAGCGGACAAGCTTTCGCTCGACCGTAGCCGGCAGCCACGTCACCGTGAGGCCGGATCGCTGCCGATCAACCGATCGAGTGCCAACGGCGCATCGGCACCACTACCGCAACCGCCGCGCCACCTCGGTCGCCCAATACGTCAGGATCGACGACGCCCCCGCGCGCTTGATCGAGGTGAGCGTCTCCAGCACCACCCGGTCCCGGTCGATCCAGCCGTTCGCCGCCGCTGCCTCGACCATCGCGTACTCGCCGCTGACCTGGTAGGCCGCCACCGGCACATGCACCTCGTCGGCGATCCGCCGGACGATGTCCAGATACGACATCGCGGGCTTGACCATCACCAGGTCGGCGCCCTCGGCCACGTCCAACAGGACCTCGCGCACGGACTCCTCGGCGTTGGCCGAGTCCTGCTGGTAGGTCATCCGGTCGCCCTTGAGCGTGGATTCGACCGCCTCGCGGAACGGTCCGTAGAAGCCCGACGCGTACTTCACGCTGTACGCCAGGATCGACACGTCCTGATACCCGGCGCCGTCCAACGCCCGCCGGATCACCCCGACCTGACCGTCCATCATGCCGCTGGGCCCGACCATGTGCACGCCCGCGTCGGCCTGTACGACGGCCATCCGCGCATACGCGTCCAACGTCGCGTCGTTGTCGACCGAGCCGTCCGCGGCCAACACGCCGCAGTGCCCGTGGTCGGTGAACTCGTCCAGACACAGGTCGGACATCACCACCGCGTCGGCGCCCACCTCGGCCACCACGTCCCGAATGGCGACCTGAAGCACACCCTCGGGGTCGAAGCCCGCCGAGCCGACTGCGTCCTTGACGGTCGGGATGCCGAACAACATCAGCCCGCCGACCCCGGCCGAGACCGCGTCGTGCGCGGCTTTGCGCAGCGAGTCACGGGTGTGCTGGACAACGCCCGGCATCGAGGAGATCGGCACCGGTTCGCTCGCGCCCTCGCGCACGAACAGCGGCAGGATCAGGTCGGCGGGGTGCAGCCGGGTCTCCGCGACCAGGCGGCGCACCGCCGGGGACGTGCGCAGCCGCCGGGGGCGGTGCGCGGGAAACCCTGACGATGCGTCAGCCTGGTACGACATCAGAACGACTCAGCCTTCCAGCTCAACGAAACGCGACCTACTTGGCCTTCCTACGCGACCCCGGCCGCCGCTCGCTCGGGCGGGTGACCGGGTCGCCCGCTTCGACCATAGCCGCACGGCGGGCCGTACCGAATTCCGCGAGTGCCTCGGCCAGCGCGGACACCGACGGCTCGGGAGCCATCACGTCCACGCGTAGACCGTGCTCCTCGGCGGTCTTCGCGGTCGCCGAGCCGATACACGCGATCACCGTCACCGCGTGCGGCTTGCCCGCGATGCCGACCAGGTTGCGCACCGTCGAGGACGACGTGAACAAGACCGCGTCGAAGCCGCCGCCCTTGATCGCCTCGCGGGTGTCCGCCGGCGGCGGCGCCGCGCGCACCGTGCGGTACGCGGTGACGTCGTCAACCTCCCAGCCCAGCTCGACCAGACCGGCCACCAGCGTCTCGGTGGCGATGTCGGCGCGCGGCAGGAACACCCGGTCGATCGGGTCGAAGACCGGGTCGTACGGCGGCCAGTCCTCCAGCAATCCGGCGGCGGACTGCTCGCCCGAGGGCACCAGGTCCGGCTTGACGCCGAACTCGACCAGCGCCCGCGCGGTCGCCTCGCCGACGGCCGCGACCTTGATGCCCGCGAAGGCGCGCGCGTCCAGGCCGTAGTCCTCGAACCGCTCGCGCACCGCGCGCACGGCGTTGACCGACGTGAACGCGATCCACTCGTAGCGGCCGGTGACCAGGCCCTTGATCGCCCGCTCCATCTGCTGCGGCGTGCGCGGGGGCTCGACCGCGATGGTCGGCACCTCGTGCGGCACCGCGCCGTACGAGCGCAGCTGTTCGGAGAGCGTGACCGCCTGCTCCTTGGTGCGCGGAACCAGCACCTTCCAGCCGAACAAGGGCTTGGTCTCGAACCACGACAGGGTGTCGCGCTGGGCGACCACCTCGCCGACGACCACGACGGCCTGCAGCGTGATCTTCGCGGCCCGCACGTCGGAGGCCACCTGGGCGAGCGTGCTCACCAGGGTGCGCTGCTCGGTGGTGCTGCCGTTGATGGTGACCGCGACCGGCGTGGCCGGCTTGCGACCGCCGGCGACCAGCTCCTGGGCGATCTCGGCAATCGAGTCGAGCGCACCGCGCAGCACGAGCGTGCCGTCGACGGAGCCGACCGTGGCCCAGTCGATCGAGGCCTCGGCCATGTCGAGGACGCGCACGCCACCGCTGCCCTTGGCCGCGTGCAGCGGGATGCCCGCGTACGTGGGGACGGCCGTGCTGACCGGGACGCCCGGAACAACCTCGAAGACGATCTTCGCCTTCGCCACGGCCGTGATCTCGTCCGTGACCGACTGGTCCACGCACGGGTCACCCGCCACGGCCCGGACGACCTGCTTGCCCGATCGCGCGGCGGCCACGACGACCTTGGCCCGGGCAACGGCCGACAGGAGTTCCCCGTCGTCACCGGTCACCGGGTCGAGGACCTCGACGCCGCTCTTGCAGTGGAACAGGACCTGGCGCAGCGTCGCCTCGTCGGCGACCACCACATCGGCCTCGGCCAGCACCTCGATGGCCCGCAGCGTGAGCAGTCGCGGGTCGCCGGGACCGGCACCCACAAAGGTCACGATGCCGCTGGGCTTCTTCTTCGCTCTGGGGCTCAAGGGACGCGCTCCCCCATCAAACCGGAGGCCCCTCGGGCGAGCAGTTCGGCGGCGAGTTCGCGGCCGATCTTCTGCGCCTCGTCGAGGGTTCCGGTGGCGGACAACCGTACGCTGTCGGTGCCGTCGACATTCGCGACTACGGCCCGCAGGTACAGCTCGGTGACCTGCTCGCCCTCGGCGACCTCACAGAGGGCGCCGACCGGAGCCGAACATCCGGCTTCCAACACGGCGAGCAGCGTGCGCTCGGCCAGTACGGCGGCTCGGGTATCCGAGTCGTCCAAACCGGCGAGCAGTTCGACGAGGGCGGCATCGTGTGCCGCACACTCGACGGCCAATGCCCCTTGACCGGGGGCAGGCAGCATGTGGAGCGGATCGAAGGTCTCGGTGACCTCCTCCGCACGGCCCAGGCGGCCGAGGCCGGCCTTGGCCAGGACGACGGCGTCGAGTTCGCCGGACGTCACGAAGCCGATCCGGGTGTCGACGTTGCCGCGGATCGGCACGATCTCGTGGCCGAGACCGAGCAGCGACAACTGCGCGGCGCGGCGCGGCGAACCGGTCCCGATCCGGGAGCCGGCCGGCAACTCGGCGAGCGCGAGCCCGTCCCGGGCCACCAGCGCATCGCGCGGATCGTGGCGCGGCGGGATCGCCACGAGGGTGATGCCCTCGGGATCGCCGGTCGGCAGGTCCTTGAGCGAGTGCACGACGAAGTCGACCTCGCCGGCCAGCAGTGCGTCGCGCAGCGCGTTGACGAAGACGCCCGTGCCGCCGATCTGAGTGAGCTGCTCGCGCGAGGTGTCGCCCTGCGTGGTGATCTCCACGAGTTCGACGGCCCGGCCGGTAAGGCGCGTGACGGCCTCGGCGACGTGCCCCGACTGGGCCATCGCCAGCTTGCTGCGCCGGGTGCCCAGTCGCAACGGTGCTTCGGTCACGCCACACCTTCCACTGCGTCGGGGGCGTCCGCCCGGCGGACCACCTCGGGGGTGCCGGGGTCGAGATCGAACAACATCCGCAGCGCGTCCGCGTACGACGAGCCGCCGGGCTCGCCGGCCAACTGCTTGACCCGCACCGTCGGCGCGTGCAGCAGCTTGTCCACCACGCGCCGCACGGTCTGCTCGACCTCGGCGCGCACACGGTCGTCCATCTCCGGAACCCGACCGCTGAGCCGGTCCAGCTCGGCCCGGACCACGTCCGAGCCCATGCTGCGCAGCGCGACCACGGTCGGCGCGACCTGCTGTGCCTGCTGGGCGGTCGCGAACGCCGCGACCTCCTCGCAGACGATCTTGCGCACCACGTCCACGTCGGCCTCGCCGGCCGATCCGGCGGAGACCTCGGCGAGCCGTTCCAGGTCGATCAGCACGACGCCGTCGAGGTCGCGCACGCCCGAGTCGATGTCGCGCGGCAGCGCCAGGTCGATCAGCACGAGCGGGTGCTCGACCCCGCGCTCACGGCGCGCGGCCAACACCGCCTCGATCTCGTCCCGGCCGATCACCAGACCGGCCGCACCGGTGCAGGAGACCACCAGGTCGACCGAGGCCAGCGCGTCCGCCAGCGCGGACATCGGTACGGCCCGGCCGGCCACCGACTCGGCGAGGTGTTCGGCCCGCTCGTAGGTGCGGTTCGCCACCACGATGTGCCCGACGCCCTCGCGGTGCAGCGTCTTGGCGGCCAGCGCGCTCATCGAACCCGCGCCCACCACGAGCGCCCGGCAACCCTCGATCGAGCCCATCGACTGCTCGGCCTGGGCCAGCGCCACGGTCATCAGCGAGCGACCGGCCTGGTCGATGCCGGTCTCGGTGTGCGCCCGCTTGCCCACGCGCAGCGCCTGCTGGGTCAGTTCGTTGAGAACCCGACCGGCGGTGCCGTGGGCCTGCGCGAGTGCCAGCGCGGCCTTTATCTGGCCGAGGATCTGTCCTTCGCCGACGACCATCGAGTCGAGGCCGCAGGCGACCGAGAACAGATGCTGGACGGCGCGGTCCTCGTAGTGCACGTACAGGCACGGGGTCAGCTCGGACACCGGCACGCCGGTGTGCCGCGACAGCAGGTTGCCCAGCTCGGTGACCCCGCCGTGGAAGCGGTCCACGTCCGCGTAGACCTCGACCCGGTTGCAGGTCGACAGCAGCACGGCCTCGCCCACCGGTTCGGCCGCGATCAGGTCGCGCAGCAGCGCCTCCTGGGCCGTCCCGGTGACCGAGACCCGTTCCAGGAGACTGACCTCGGCCGTGCGGTGACTGAGACCCACTGCCAGGACACTCATGGTGTCTTCCTACCGTTGTTCGCCGTGTTCGCGGGCGCGACGCCGATCACGCGGGCATCACCTCGGGGAGATCGCCGCGTTCCCCCGGCTTCGAGGGTCGCGCCGGAACCGGTCCCGCGACGGGATCGAGACCGGACTTGCGCTGTTCGTGGAAGGCCAGGATCTGCAGTTCGATGGACAGATCCACCTTGCGCACGTCCACACCCTCGGGAACGGAGAGGACGGTCGGCGCGAAGTTCAGGATGCTGGTGATCCCGGCGGCGACCAGTCGGTCGCACACCTCCTGCGCGGCCGGCGCGGGCGTGGTGATCACGCCGATCGACACGTGGTCCTCGCGCACGATCTGCTCGAGGTCGTCCATGTGCCGCACCGCCATGCCCGCGATCCGCTGACCGGTGACCGCCCGATCGGCGTCCAGGAGCGCCGCGACGCGGAACCCGCGCGAGGCGAATCCACCGTAGTTGGCCAGGGCGTGACCCAGATTTCCTATGCCGATGATGGCGACCGGCCAGTCTTGGGTGAGCCCGAGTTCACGCGAGATTTGGTACACGAGATACTCGACGTCGTAACCGACACCACGGGTGCCGTAGGAGCCGAGATACGACAGGTCCTTGCGCAGCTTCGCCGAATTCACCCCGGCGGCAGCGGCGAGTTCCTCGGACGAGACCGTGGGAACACCCCGCTCCGACAGCGCACTGAGCGCCCGGAGGTACAGCGGAAGCCGCGCCACCGTCGCCTCGGGGATGCCACGTCCCCGCTGCGCCGGTCGCTCGGTACGCCCTGTAGCCACGCTGCTCCTGTGGGTGGGACCTGGGATTTCGATTGCCAGGTTAGGCTTTTGTGAACGTACGCACAAAGTAGGTGTCCGATTTGAGCGCCTGTCGTGATGCTCATCACGCCTTGGTTCCGAATCGGAGCGTGAACTCGGTCACACGAGGTGACATTCGCATAGTCCATGCGTAGTCGTGGTGTCCGACCGTGCACGAGTCCTTACCGTACGTGTCGGTCGGTTTTCCCTCCCCTGGCCCCTCGCCCGACGCTCGGCGCTCGGCCACCCGGCCCAGGAGCGCGGCCGTTCAACCGCCGAGGGCCCGGCGCAGCCGGAGCTCGTCCACCCGCCAGAAATCGTGCTGTTTGCCGTCCACCAGGGTCACCGGGATCTGTTCCCAGTACTTGTGCTGGAGCTCCGCGTCCTGGGTGATGTCGACCTCGGTCCAGGACACACCCAGTTCTCCGGTCACCCGTTCGATGACGACACGGGCGTCGTCACACAGGTGGCACCCGGGCTTGCTGAGCAGTGTCACGGTGCGGGTCGCGGCGTCGGGGCGGCGGCGGAAGAGATTCACGTCCTCGATTGTCACCCGCCGGGGGCGCCGGCCAGAAGGCCGCTCGCGGTCCGGGCCGATCCGGTCGCGGCGCCACGCCCGAGCGGCCCGGGTTTCACCGACACGGCGCGGCACGGCAAGACAACCGCCACACACCCGCAATACGCGCCTACTACGCTCGGTGCCATGGTTCTCTTGCGCCGGCGATCGACGACCAAGAACACCAACGACAGTGCCGTGCGGGCGGGCGAGGCCGCCGCCGCCGCGGCACACGCGAGCGCCCCGCCACGTGCCCCCGGCGAGGACGGCCTGCCGACTCGGATCGGCGCCGCGTTCTTCGACCTGGACAACACCGTGATGCGCGGCGCGTCGATCTTCCACCTGGCCCGCGGCCTGTACGCCCGCCGGTTCTTCGGCGCCCGCGACATCGCCCGGTTCGGCTGGCAACAGGCCCGGTTCCGACTCGGCGGCGAGCACATGGGGCACGTGGGCGATGCCCAGGAGGCCGCGCTGTCGTTCGCGCGGGGCCACACGGTCGAGGAGATCCGGGTGATCGGCGAGGAGATCTTCGACGAGTGCATGTCGGACAAGATCTGGCCGGGCACCCGGGGGTTGGCCCAGATGCACCTGGACGCCGGCCGGCAGGTGTGGCTGGTCACCGCCGCCCCGATCGAGATCGCCACCACGATCGCCGGCCGACTGGGCCTCACCGGCGCGCTGGGCACCGTCTCCGAGACCCGGGACGGGGTGTACACCGGTCGCCTGGTCGGCGAACTACTGCATGGCGAGGCCAAGGCGGAGGCCGTGCGTGCGCTCGCGGATCGCGAGGGCCTGGACCTGACCGACTGCTCGGCCTACAGCGACTCGGCCAATGACATCCCGATGTTGACCCTGGTGGGCGATCCGTGCGCGGTCAATCCGGACGCCCGGCTGCGCCGCCACGCCCGGGCGCACGGGTGGCGCGTGAAGGACTACCGCACCGGTCGCAAGGCCGCCCGGATCGGTCTTCCGGCCGCCGCCGGCGTGGGTGCGGTCGCGGGTGCGCTGGCCGCCGGCACCGCTGTGCGACGTCGGGTGCCGGGCCGGATCTGAGCAGGCCGGCCGCATCCCCGCACACCCCCTGCGACCTGCGACGAGAGGTGTCGTTCCGGGCGGGCTCGTACGCCCGGCCGACGGCAAGTTGTCCGCATATAGCACACCTGAGTCGGGACAACCCGGCAAACACGCAAAGAGCACACAACAGCGGTCCATCCCGGTAGCTTCCTAACGCCGATGGGCACACTTGGTATCCCTTCCTTTACTAAGCGTTATTCTCGATCGGCGCACAGCGGTATGCAGATTCCCTACTATGGGTGATCGATTCCGCACCGAACGTAATTACCGCTGAAGCAACAGGGAGTCCCGTGCACCGAATCGTCCGGGTTGACGTGTCCGGGCTGGCGACACTGCGTGCGGCGGTGTGCGCGAGCTTTGCCCCCCCGTCCGTAGGCTTCGCCGCCACCGCCGGTTACGGCGCCGGGGTCTGTTACGCGACCCCGGCCCAACCCGTGGGCTTCGCCCTCGCCTCGCGCGCCGGCACCACCGAACCGACCCGTCCGACCCGAGGCTCCGGATACACCCGGGGACCGGGTCCGGACGGCGAGGCCCGCCGCATCATGGCCCTCGTAGAACTCGCCCAGGACGGCGACGGCGATGCCTTCGCCCAGCTGTACGACAACTACTTCGACACCGTCTACCGGTACATCTACTACCGGGTCGGCGGCCGTGCCGTCGCCGAGGACCTGACCAGCGAGACCTTCCTGCGCGCACTGCGCCGGATCGGCACCTTCACCTGGCAGGGCCGCGACTTCGGCGCGTGGTTGGTGACCATCGCACGCAACCTGGTCGCCGACCACTTCAAGTCCAGCCGGTTCCGTCTCGAGGTCACCACCGGCGAGATGCTCGACGCCAACGAGGTCGAGGCCAGCCCCGAGGACTGCGTCCTGGAGTCGTTGTCCAACGCGGCCCTCCTGGACGCCGTGCACAAGCTCAACCCCCAGCAGCAGGAATGCGTGACTCTGCGCTTCCTGCAGGGACTCTCGGTCGCGGAGACCGCACAGATCATGGGTAAGAACGAGGGGGCGATCAAGACGTTGCAGTACCGCGCCGTACGGACGCTCGCCAGGCTCCTGCCCGAGGACGTGCGATGAATCACACTTCCGTAACCTTCGGGGTCTTCGGCTCGTTCTCCCGGATAGCGACCCCCTCCGGGGATCGTTGCGGCGGGGAGCCGCCCTGTGGCCCCCGACCCGGAGACTTCCCTGGACGGACATCCGGGGAGAGGAGGTGCGGCCTGTGAGCATTGCGGCCCTGGATCGGCGACCCGCGAACGCCTTCGCGCGAGCCCTCGACGAGAACGACCGCAACAACCGATCGGCAGAGCCCCTGCCCGCGCTGGTCCCGCTGTTGCGGACCGCCGAGCTGCTGCGCGATCGGTCCGAGTCGGCACCCGTGCCGAGCGTGGACTTCAGAGCCGCGCTGAGGCAGCGACTGCTGGACGAGGCCGCGGCGCTGCCCGCGACCGAGGGCGCGGCCACCGTGCCCGCACCCCGAGGCGCGCATCGCCGCAAGGAGCTCGCCGCCCCGCC